>JANOXZ010000847.1:0-1681 GCA_031418695.1 Synechococcales cyanobacterium VAR_35_metabat_10 | reverse complement strand
ACATAACCGTCAGCACTGGCATCAAATGTCTTACAACGACCATCAGCCGCCAGCATCCGAGCTTGAGAAAAAGTGATGGTTGGTTCTGGAGATAGCATCAAGTTGACACCCCCAACCAAAGACAGATGAGACTCTCCACTCTGCAGACTCTGGCAGGCATAGTGCAGTGCCACCAGGGATGAAGAGCAAGCTGTGTCGATTGCTAAACTTGGTCCCTTTAGGTTGAGGAAGTAAGATAGACGATTCGCCGTAATTGAAGGAGCCGTACCAGTACCACTATAGGCTTCTAAAGAAGATAAATTCTTGTAAAGCAGCCGATGATAATCGACATTGCTAATACCGATCATTACCCCAGTTTGACTGCCTGCTAGAGATTCTGGGGCGATGCCAGCATTTTCTAACGCTTCCCAGGTTACTTCTAATAAAAGTCTTTGCTGGGGATCCATTTGCTGCGCCTCACGGGGAGAAATCCGAAAGAAACTGGGATCGAACCGATCAACTTGTTCCAGAAAGCCACTCCAGCGAGTGTTCATTTTCCCAGGTGTCGCTGTGTCTGGATGATAAAAGGTGTCAAGATCCCATCGTTCTAATGGAACTTCAGAAATAGCATCTACTCCATTCCGTAATATCTGCCAGAAGGCTTCCAGGTTCTTTGCACCTGGAAAACGACAACCAATACCAATAATTGCGATGGATTCCACTTCTACTTTCATTGCCTTAATTTATGTTTCGATATATGGAAGCTAATTATTTATTGGGATGGTCTATCTATTCTACGGAGGGTAATGCGAGAAAGATTTGTAGTTCCAGTGTGAAATGAAACAATACAAAAATTCAAGTATTTTTCATATCTGGCTACAACTTTTTCTCCTACAAGATTTACAGCTTCTTGTCGATTTGCTTTTAAGTTTTTTAGCCATGCTTTTAGAGTAAGTTCGTAGTGTTTTCTATCATTATTCAGTGCTACAATTTCGAAAACTCTCTCAGTTGCTTTGGCAATCTCCGCTAGGTGGGGTAAATTCGCTTCTGGAAATATTTCCTCAGCAATAAACTTGCTGAAGTTTTCCTTTTGAGAGTTCTCATAGACAATGGTTTGCAGGGACATATAGCCTCCTGGTTTTAACCATTCATGACAGCGTTGAAAAAATGTATGATAGCATTCTATTTTTTGATCTTGCGAGAGATCTAGTTTGGCAAAATGTTCAAATGCACCGATTGAGATAATTGCATCAAAAGCTTCTTCTGGAATATAATCAGACCAATTTTCTAACTTAACTTCAATTTCTTGATAATTGAAAGAATCAATCCACTCAGCCTGAGCATTACTCAATGTTAGTCCTATTGCTCGATCAACATTATGTATTTCCACAAGGCGTTTTAGTGTGCCACCCCAACCACAACCCACATCTAGAACTCTCTTAGCACCAACAGCTCTGGCTTGATTAATATGAAAATCAATCTTTCTTAACTGTGCTGACTCAAGGCTATCATTCTCTTCCCAAAGTGCACTAGAATAAGCCAGAGTTTGATCGAGCCAAAGTTGATAAAAATCATTACTCACATCATAATGATGTTGAATAGCTTCAGCAGATGCTCCTTGATAATCTTTCCGATCTATTTGTGTCGAAGAATTAGTATTTAGCGTATTTGTAGAATTCATAATATTTTCCTATTTTTTAAA
>JANOXZ010000846.1:0-1995 GCA_031418695.1 Synechococcales cyanobacterium VAR_35_metabat_10 | reverse complement strand
TAGCCGCACATTGAGGGCTTCTAGTTGCGATAGTTTGTTGCGGGCGTACTTTGCCTGAATCAAACCCTCTAATAAATCGTATAAACAATGAAATAGTCGATCGCCAATCGTGAACTTATGGAGTTTTGGTAGCCGCTCGATAATCGGCACATACCATTTGATGAGATCGTATGTCTTTTGGATAACCGATAATTCTTTCATTAGGCATCGACCTACTAATAGTTGATCTTTCGCGAACCTAATTATATTATAGCGGGGATTCTGTAGATTTGTCAGACGCAAGAAAATACGGTTCGGTTAACCTAATAATTTACTCTGATATCAGTCCGCGTAGGCGGACTTTGCATCACTAGCCCCGATTTTAATCGGTGGCTAACCGAAATGTATTGAGACGCAAGAACCCCGACTTTTCCCAAAAAGTCGGGGTTCTGTTATTGTCCGTGAGGTATCTTGTGGTACCCCCTAAATCTCAAAAAAAAAAAAGAAAGAAGGAAAAAGGATAAGAGGGGAAAAGAAAAAAGGGTAACTATGTCCTCCCTCACTCGCATACTATCCGAAAACCGATGAGGCTGCTCGCGCTGTCGCGGGTCCAGTAGTCGCGGTCAGCAGAGCGGCAATAGTCAGGAATATAGCTCCAGGAACCGCCGCGCAGCGGAGAATGATTATTATTACCTTTTTCCCAAATAGAGCCGTCTACAGGGGCACCTGCATAGCTATCAGACCACATATCAGCGCACCATTCCCAGGCATTTCCATGCAGATCGTACAAACCAAAATTATTAGGTGGAAAAATACCCACATCAGTGGTTTGACTTCGGCTATTGTTATGGTTAACTAACTCATTGGTAATAGTATCGCCAAAGTAGTAAGACGTGGTAGTTCCAGCTCGACAAGCATATTCCCATTCAGCTTCACTAGGGAGCCGATAAACATTCCCTGTAGACTTTGACAACCGAGCGCAAAATTCCACCGCATCGTGCCAAGATACGCTCTCTACCGGACGATTATCGCCTTTGAAGTGCGAGGGAGCTGAATTGAGATTTCGTTGCTCCTGGGGCAAGGAAGCCACCGCTCGCCATTGCGCCTGAGTGATGGGATATTTGCTCATGAAGAATGGGGCGATGGTGACTTGATGTTGGGGATGCTCAGTAGCATTTCCTACACCATCGGGGGAACCCATCAGGAATTTACCACCAGGGATATAGACTCGCTCTAGGGTGGCTCCTTGGGGGAGATTTTCGACGATTGAGCGAGCTTCTTTTTGTTCGCGCTGGATAATCTCACCGCTACTATTTACTCCCACGACTTGAAAGTCAAAGGGTTTACCCTGCTTGGTTTCGCGATCTAATTTCGCTTGTTTTTCTGCTTCCTCTGCATCCCATCGCTGTTGAATTTGGGCGAATAGATTTGCTTGCTCTTGCAATTTGACTTCGAGAGCGGCTTTTTCCTGTTGCTCGACTTGGAGCTGACGATTTAATTCTTCGACTCGCTGAGTTTCGAGGGCGACTGCTTGCTCCTGTTGTTTCTCCGTGACATGCTCTTGGAATCTGAGTACCATGTTTCGCCCCTGTGCGGCTTCAGCATAACCTAGATGGAGCGATCGATCGAAATCGGTGGTGGCGGCTGAATAATTTCCGCGCTTGAAGAAATCCTCACCTCGGCGATAATAAGCTTTGCCCATATTCACTTCATCGGTGATTCCCACCATTTTCCAGACATTGTAGAGAGCTTGGAAATATGGCTCATCTTCGGGTTGAGCAACTGCGGCGAGGAGGTGTAATACTGGCTCTGATGGTTGCCAATCTATGCCTCTGGCGGCTAACCAGGCGGTGATGGAGGCATTGATTTGGGCGATTCCGGCTTCGCGGCTGGGGAGTTTGAGTAGACAAGTAGCTAATTCGAGTCGCAATTCGGCTTCCCAATCGGGCATTTCTCCCATCAACCGCTGATACAATCCCTGATAAACATTGACGCTGGTATCGATAAATTGCTGTG
>JANOXZ010000845.1:0-8927 GCA_031418695.1 Synechococcales cyanobacterium VAR_35_metabat_10 | reverse complement strand
GCTAAATGCTCATCCAAATTAATTGGTTTTCTGAGGGACAAAATCTTCAAATTTCAATGCTTTGTATTTTTCAACCTCCTTGCTTAAATTCTCTTTGTCTCTATAATCCAAGGGGACTAACGCCATCTTTCTGTCTTGATTTTGATAAGGTATATACCTGAGAGTAGTTCCTTTTTTTATATTTTTTCTCTCATAACTATCAAACTCGATTTGACCGAAAAAGCCCTGTGTTGAAAAGTGCCCTTCTGAAGAATCACCTTTTTTGATGATGTCACGAATTGCTTCAGTAATAGACTTATTTTTATACTTCTCAATATTTTGGCTGTATTCTGTAACAGCACCTGCAAATACAAATATTGAATCGGCACCAGATATCTTACGCCACTGAATGTCTAAAATATCTTTTCCATTAGCTATTTCATTGTCTGCGACCTGTTTGAAAAACTTCTCATTAACAACGGTTTTTTCAGGTGTAAAATAAGATGGTAAAAAATCTAAAATACTGTATGGAGCAGCAATGTAAGTTCTTTCATAAAAGCTGGGATTGATTTTACTTATTTTATTTTTAAAATCTTCAGAGGATAAAATATCAGCAACAGTAATGTTGCCAATAAAGCTGACTTTTTTAGGTAGATTTTTAAATATATCTTCGATAATCTGGCCTGGATCATTTTTTGTGTGTGCACCTGGAATAAATATAACAGTTTGCATCGCTATGCAGCTAGCTATTTTAGTTGATTTGAAATCATTCTGTATCCAGTCAATTATTTTTCTCCTTGTTCCAACTTGGTCAGTTACACCAAGCTCATATTCATGAGATATCATCAAAACATTTCTATCAGTTGATACACTATTCAATGCAAACACATCTTTTAATTCAGTGCCCACTGATTTAGCATAAGTATCACCTTTTTCGTAAATCAGAGTTGTATTGATTAGACCACAATGAGGTTCATTATAATTTTTGTTTTGAACTTTGTCAACTGATAAGTAGTGTAATAATCTTACTATTTCACGGACTTGGCCATGCCCATTATAAATCAATCGAGCAAAATACTTAAGATCATCATTCGTTGTGATACTATCTGGAATATCAGAGCGAGTCGCACTAGGCGAAATTAGAAATATTTTATTTTTTGCATATAGATCCAATACATTAAACGTAACTTGACTACTGTAATGACCTACCGTGCCAATAAACTTACTGTTTGAAATCTCATTTTGAGAGTTTTTAGAATTTGTTGCTTGATTAATATTATTAGGATTGGAAGAATTTTTACCGGGTTTTTCATATCCAGTGTTAGTTGCCTTAATTGCTTCAGTGACAATCTCTCTGATTTCGCTGTCATCATATCTTAGTGGCTCTTTTAAAATTGCAATATAAAGTTTAATTTTCGATGAATTCTTATTGAAATATTTTTGCGATTGTGCAATTCCACTTAGCAAATCTTTTGTGACACCATGTGGCTTTTTGTAATCTGGAACAGAGACAAGTAAAGTATAAACCTCTTGCGAACTGTTATTATATGATTTTTTTTGAATTTCAGCATTGTTCAAATAAATCAAAAGTTCTCCATTTACATCGTTACCTTTAGAAGACAACCATTCTTTCTCGTATATATTAACTGCTTTATCACGACTTACAGAAGAATTATTATTTAAGTTCAGAAATGCATTTTCAATCACACCTGTTCCGCCAAGAGAGATAATCTCTGGTGTTTTTTGCCCACAATTTATTTCTGCATTATAGGGGAGAGTGATGTTACAGATCGGGTGCATATACTTTTTGCCAGAGCTTGTTGAGACCGTGGCCGGTGCATGAGGCCAAAAGTATATAGCCAAGCTGATAACAAACCCCAGGATGATCAACAAAACAATATTAAGCCACTTGGGCAAATGTCGATTTTCAACGCACTTTAGTAATTGATCAGCATTTTTAAATCGTTTAGATCGATCAACAGAAATCATCCGCTGGATGACCAAGCTTAGGTTTTTATTCACCTTTGGATGAGTAATATTATTATCATCATACCAGCACCAATCATCTAAATAGGGTGGCTTTTGGCCAGTTAGTAGATAAACAAAGGTTTTACCAAGTGAATACAAATCGGAATCATCACGATATTTATCAGTTGTTTCTGGGTCTTTGTAAGCAGGAGTCCCCAAAATCATCCGCTGTGTTGTTTGATCAATTGATGTATCTAAAGCTATACCAAAATCAATTAGGGTTAGTTTTTCTGCTGCTCCCATACCAGAAACCATGATGTTGGTGGGCTTAATATCTCGATGCTGTACTTTACTTTTATGTAATCCATTGATAATAGTTGCTAATTGCTTCATCCAGCGAATTGCCCGCTGAGAATCGATCGGGCGGTTTCGCTCCACATATTCTTCCAAATTTAGACCAGCTATTTCTTCCATCACGATTGATCGAACCATTTCAGTGCCAACAGGAATATCTAAAATCTCATACCCTTTACAGACTCCCTGCAATCCTTTGCAGAGTAAATCATATTCTCGCTGAAAGCGCTTTTTCACTTTGTTGATGTGGTTGGCATTGCTAGGACTAAGCCGATCGGGCACAATGATCAGCATTTTAATCACAAAGCTCGCACCATTTACTTGTGCCTGAAACAGTTCATACCAACAGTAATGACCATCATCCTTAATTTTACCGCCGCTATCTTGTAAAACTTTTGTTAATTGATACGTAATAGCTTGACCATTAACGCTCCCATGAATATCCAAGAGCGTACCACAAGCACTACAGAGTTTAGCCGTTTGTTGTGGAAGATGGCATCGATAGTTCGGACAGTAAATAGTCATGATGTAAAGCTTAAGTCTTGATCAACTGTTGATTTTGAGGTGTGTTACGCTGCAAATATTTGCGCCATAGTATCGAAATAGCATACCTGGGTTCATCGTCGATGGCTTTGACCAGTACCAAGTTATGCTTCTGGAGTGTATCCAAATCGTCAGTATACACAATCTGTTCGGCGAGAGCTTTAATATCTTCAATGCTTACCCAGTCTTCTACTTCAGCCATCACCCGTAAAATCTGCTGCTCTTTAGAAGAACGCCCATTAAAAGCTTTATCCAAAAAATCTTCTTTAAAGGGCTTAGGAATCATGGCCGTTTTATCCATCGCTTTGTATAGATTGCCATTGTAAATATTTTTAATTGATTCTATAACTAATTGCAGCAATGCTGGGTTGCCATCACAGCGCCTACCCAGTTCCTGGAAAGAATTATCTTTAATATCAAAGCCACTCAAGTCTTGCTCTTTAGTATAGTGATGCCAAAGCTGTTTTACATCTGTTGTTTGCAAACCAGCTAATTTGATTTTCTCATTCTCAGTGAAAACAATACCCAAATCATATTCACTAATGATTACAACTCTGCCCGCATACTCTTGACGTACTATTCTCTGGAACCACTGCCGATAGCTCTCATCAAAATTTCCGACCATCACAATTAAAATTTGATGATGAAAAAGCAATAGATCAAAATCTTTATTAAGATTTTCAGTGCGTTCTAAGCTTGGAATAGTTTTTTTTGCTAGAGCTAAGAGCTTTTCAATGAAATCTCGATGGGAAAGTTCAGGACTTTCATTTTCACAGTCTACTTGCTGCCAAATAATTGTTGAAAACGATGTTTGCTGCTTAATCCACTGTGCCATCAAGGCAGACTTACCAATACCGGCAGAACCCCAGATGTTCAATAGTGGAATTGAAGATTTCATCAACCAATGATCTATTCTTTTTAGCTCAGCTTCCCGTCCGTAAAAGATATTATTTTTGGGCATACCAATGAGCAACTCAGCTTTTAAGGAGCGACTATCAACCGTTGTAGAAGATGCCACTACATCTGGATCCAAAGACAATGCTTGACATAAAGCATTAAAGTTATCTGGTCTAATTGCGCTCCCTCGTTGAAAGCGTCCAATAGTACTTTCACAAATTGCAATGAAAGCATTTTCCTTGGCCTGTCGCTCCCAATCTAGATTTGGCAACAAGATTTTCCCTGCGGCGATCGCCCACCGTTCATCTTTGTATTTCCAGCCTTTTTGCTTGCGCTGTTTGTTAATTAGCTCTTTGCCTTCTTTGCTAGCTTCGCGCGATGCCATGGATTTTTAACCTGAGAAACTTAAATTGACGAATATATAGATTTTGGGATCTTGCTGAATTCAACGCTTGCTGAAATACGGCTAACTGGCTACCAGTATAAGCTAAACCTTGATTTTTCTGCAAAATTTTGTGGCTTAACGATTCAAAGGAGACAAGTGATCAGCAAATTGACCATCGATCGTCTCTGTTAAAACTTTTTGCTGATCGGAGGCTAGCTCTAGCGCCGCTGTCGCCCGATCGAACTGCGACTGCACCGAATCAATCGCCAAAGAATCGCGTTGTTGAGCAATTTGCAGCAGCTCGGCATTGAGCACATGCATTACCGATGCCTGAGTAAATTGCTGCTGGGCAGCGATTGCCCGATGCTGCTCCCAGAGCAATTGATTAGTAGCAGTACAAAGATTTTCTTCAGCCTCACGACATTGACACAAAAATTGGGTCGCGGCCTGCTCTAAAATCACAATCCGATCTTTGGCTAATCTATCTTCCAAACTATTTTGCTGGGTTAACTGATGTTTAACTGTCATAATTTCGGCTAGACATTCTTGATGACTTTTCCGAGCGGCGACATAATGCCCCCGCACCAAAAATACCGCTACTTCTAAGCGCTCGATCGACTCTTTCATTACACGTAAGGAAACCAATGCAGTCGATTCATTCTCTGCTGCGGTGGGAACTGGCGAGGGAGAGGGTTCAGTGACTCCCCACAACCAATTCCATACAACAGCAAAAGCAGTACTGGCAGTACGACCAATAAACCAATTCCAAAAACTTTTCATTATTTTAACTCCGGCTTAGCCGCAACTGCTGGGCTACTACTTTGTAACTGAAAAGAGCGATTAACTCCCTGCCCCGCCACTTTGATGATAATTGCCTCCATATCTCGATCGCCCTTGCCGTTAAAGCGCAAACTCTGCCCAGAACCCACCAAACCAAAACTCGGTGATCGTAGTTGCCTAGCCAAACAATTATGTGCTGCCCCCATGTCGGCCTCTCGCACACAGGTTTTACCCCCAGCATTAATCGCAATAATGGCATCATAAGCCGTCGCCGATCGCCAATTTACTTTACCGCCCCAGAGCTTTTCCATCTGACGAGCAAATCGCTGCGCCTCTGATAAAGCAGGATGCCACAGAGCAGGCAAAGCCATCCCTACGGATTCTTTGCCACCTAACTCTAAAGTGACATTGGTATTCATGCTCTGGGAACCAAATAAAACTAAACGCTGACGATTAGCCCGAATTAAATCAGTAGCCTGTGGTAGCCGCTCAATGTGCGGGGCAATCAGAATACTATCGGCACCACTTTTAATAATGGCTTCCATCTCGGCACTGGCGCTAAAATCACTTCGGCCAAGCTTACATTTGGTGGGAATCACCGAGCCGCCTAATGCCAAAAGCTCTGCTCGATAGCTATTGCCAAAAGCAGCGTTATCTGGGGAAGTCTCATCTACACAAATTGCTGTCTTGGTTTTCTTGGCGACTTTGAATCCATATTCTGCCAATTTACGCGCTGTTACCTCTGCTGGAGGCACTGTCCGAAAAATATAGTTACCAAAGCCACTGAGTTCGGGAGTAGCAGAAGTTGGTGACACCATCACCATGCCAGCCTGCTGATAGACTTTTGCCGCCGCCAAAGAAGGACTAGAAGCATTGCTACCCACTACGGCCAAAATATCTGGTTTAGTAATTACCAGTTGAGCGATCGAGGCTGCTTGTTTAGCTTCGTTGGCATCATCAGCAATATACACCTTGAGCTTTTTGCCACCAATACCACCGTTTTGATTAATTTCAATTTGTCCCATGGCTACCCCGCGCAGAATTTCATTAGCTACATTGGGATTAGTACTCATGGGCACTACTGTCACAATGCCGATCGATTCTTGTTGAGCAATCAGGGCATTTTGTCGATAGATAGCGCTTTCTGGATCGTTGGAATTAGATTGCAGTGATTGGCCAAATTTCTCCGCAGCACGAGTCCAGTCTTTGTTCATAAAGGCAGTAATAGCCTCATTTTTAGCCGGAGACAACCCAGTGGCTGAAAGACTACGTTCACCACTCACCAAAATCTCACTGCTACCAGTACTTGGTATATCCCTCATAAATTTCCAACCGCCGAATAGACCAAGTCCAACAAATACAAATAATACTGGTGGTAACTTCGACATTGATCTTCTCCAAGACTTTGAGGATATTTTTGACAGTTAAGGCAGTAAATTTGTGCAGAGTCAGTTAATTGCTGCTTATTTAGCTCACTGGGTACAAATATCAAATTTGTGCAAAATCGCACCATACCGGTAAGGTATGGTGCGAGAGGAAAAGAACATGAGTGATTTACAAAGAATGACCGACTACTCGATAGATCTGCTGCTGCTCAAAAAGATCTAGTAGATCGGCATTGATTTTGTGGGATTCGGCTTCTTGACGAAGGATCGATAGACTCCGATCAACCGAGAACTTTGGTTTATAGGGTCGATCATTGGCAGTCAGAGCATCATAAATATCGGAGATCGCCATCATTTGGGACTGGATGGGAATCTCGGCAGCTTTGATGCCGCGTGGATAACCGCTGCCATTCAGCTTTTCATGATGAGAACCAGCAATTTCTGGCACATTTTGCAGATGCTTAGTCCAGGGAATCTGCTTCAGAAAATCGTAAGTATGCACCACATGAGCTTCGATCTGTTTACGCTCGGCCAAAGTCAAACTACCGCGTGGAATCATGAGCTGATCAATCTCCGCCGCCGTCAAAATGGGCTGTAAATGACCTTGAAGATCAACGTATTGCCACTGAGATAGTTCTTGTAGATCGTGGCTAATAGATTCGATGCTATCCAGCAAACCAGGGACAAAATTCACCTGGGGGTCATCTAATTTTTTTACCAACTCCCAATGTTGATGCAGCCGATCGAGCTTAGCCTGCAACTCCACATCCAAACGTTGCTGATGATGGCAGTGGGGGCAGTCATTGCTAGCTTGGTGGGGAATCCCAATTTGGAACTTAGCTTGGGCACAACTTAGCTGCCATTGGCTTTGCAGAATTGACAACCGTTGTTCGATCGACTGCAACTGTGCTGGATAAAGTTTGCGTTCCTTGCCCAAGATGGCTTCCGGCACACCAACCTTGCCAAAATCGTGGAGCAGGGAAGCATAACGAATTTCTTGGAACTGTCGATCAGTGAAAAAGATCGAGCCAAGGCTGCCCGCAGCAACGTTGTGAGTGGCTTGGGCTAAACCCACGGTCAGATCAGCAACTCGTTCAGAATGCCCAGCAGTAGGAGGATCACGAGATTCAATGACCTGAACAGCGGCGCGGATAAAACCCGCAAACAAGTTTTCGATGCTTTCTTGGAGATGATTGCGCTCGATCGAAATGGCCGCTTGGGAAGCCAATGCCGTAATAATTTGTTCTTCCCAAGTCGAATAGCTTTGGGTAACAGTGATCGCATTGGCATGGGAGATGCTGGTATCAGACTGTTGCTTACGGTTGATCAATTGCAATACCCCGATCGTCTCTCCTTCTTGGTTCTTCATCGGCAGTACCAACACCGAAACAGTGCGATAGCCAAAATCTCGATCAAAGCTGGGATCAATGCGGTAGGGCAAGACTGGGTCTAAATCGTAGGCATCGGCAATATTGAGGCTTTGACCAGTAGTAGCCACATAGCCAGCTAAGCTTTGGGTGGTCAATGAAATCCGCGATTCCTGAAAAGAAGTGATCGGCAGAGAATCATTTTGGGCGACTTTAAACACCAGTTCTGGAGCAGAAGTTAAGCGATCGACCAAATAAACACTGCCAGCATCACTGCAAGTAATGTGGCGACTGCTGGTGAGAATCATTTCTAGTAATTCTGCCAGATCATGGCTACCAGAAAGCGCTTGGCCAACCTCTAGTAATTGGCCAACAATGGTTGATTCCGTAGATCTACTGGTCAATCGGCGATCTACTTTCCCAGGCATAATCAGGCTAGCGGTAAAGTTTTCCACAAAAGTCTTCCATTGGGGATATCAGGTCGAGGTACCTGGTTCATCTTTGCTAAAGGCAACCTTCACTGCCAAAACTATTAATCCCAAACTAACGATGCCAAACACACTCATGCCCAAAGCTGTCATGCCCGTAACCAGAGTGCGCACGGCGATCGAGATATTCACAGCCGCTTGGCTTTTGCCGCTGACTGGTGTGCGGGCAAATGATACGGCAATTTTGCTGGTGAGCAAGTACATCATAAAGGCCATGACTCCAGCGATCGCCGAGCCACTCAGACAGCGCAACGGACTAGGTAGAGTAATTTCAGGAGTTTCTTCAGGCATGGTGGGAGTTTCCAATGATTAAGCTTAATTTTAGAATAGGTGGTTGCATGTCTGTGATTTGTTATGTTGCCAAAAGCTCTAGGGTGTTTGATAATGCCAGAGGTGTTAACTAATCTTTACGAAAACATTAAGTGCAGTCCCTTACTAAACCCGAACCTTCTGGTGTCCCTGCTTTACAGCGGGAAACTCTCCCTTTTACCCTGCAAGATGTCCGCGCAGCAATTCCTGCGCACTGCTTTGAGCCTTCTGCGGGACGCTCTTTGAGTTATTTTTTCCGAGATGTGGCGATCGTTGCTGGCTTGTATGCTTTGGCTTATAAGCTTGATTCTTGGTATTTTTATCCAATCTTTTGGCTGGCGCAGGGCACCATGTTCTGGGCTTTGTTTGTGGTTGGCCACGATTGCGGTCATGGCTCTTTCTCCCGCATGAAGTGGCTGAACAACCTAATTGGCCATATTTCCCACAGTTTTATTTTGGTGCCTTTCCACGG
>JANOXZ010000844.1:0-2831 GCA_031418695.1 Synechococcales cyanobacterium VAR_35_metabat_10 | reverse complement strand
TCAGCACCACTGAGATCATTGCCTTCTTCCAGGCAGTCGGAAATATCTGGTGGCACCTGCCAGCCTTCTTGATCCCACTGCAAATTATCAATTTTGATATTTTGGGGCTTGAGCGATGCGCCATCTAATTTGATGTTGAATACTGGTTCTGCACCAAAATAATGTAAGTATTCAGCGCTTTTTTGTTGTTCCTGAACCGGAAGCGCCATTAAGCTTTTGAGTGTTTCGCGGGAGAGAGTGGCTGGAAGATTAATTTCTTCTGCCAACTGAGTCAATTCTGTTTCGGTTTGGGGCAGATTAAACAGCGGAGCCGCAGCCCCCAATGGGTTAAAAGAAAAACAGTACCCAGGGATAGAGATATTTTTCGGTGGCTGAATCAAGTGAGCATTACCCCATTCGATCGGGTAGTGTTGTAGCCGCCATAAATACAAATCGACTGTAGTGGGGTTATACCGACCTCGATCGCCAGTTCGTCTAGATAAATCTACGGTGTGGGCTGCGCCATCACGACTATTTTCAAAGGGAGTACCTAAATTTTTAGGTCGCTTGCTCACCCGTAAATCAACGGTGCCATTAGAGCGAACATGGTTAAGATTTTGACTAGTAGCTAAAAGGGGCAGGGCTTCTAAAACTCGCGCACCCCAGCCAGTAATATCTCTGGCTAGCTGTTCCAAAACGGGAGTAGTGCCTTTGCGCTGACGATAGGCGAGGGTATTTGCCACATAAGCCCGTCGCTCTTGACCGTAGCTACGAGGGCTAGCAATATTCAGATCTCTTACAGCTAGTAAATCACCAATATAGGGAACTACCCAATCGGCACTGGTTTCGATAAACCAGTTCTGATAAAGATCGCTAATATCGCCTTCAACCAGGTTGAGTTCATGCTCAATAATAGTGAGCAAGGCACGAAGTTGACCACCTTGCTCTTCATCACGAATGCGATAGATGGCAGGTAGCAAATTGTAGAGATGATCAGGAGCCTTATTTAACTGATTCATTTGATTACCTCTACAGTCAAACTAATTCCGGCGGGGTTTAAGGTTAGTAACTGAGCCGGTAAAATGCGATTATTTGCCGCATCCCAGGTAGCCGCTGTTGCTGGCAAAAATTGCTCCAAACTACGGGGTTTATCTAGACGATGCAGCGCATCCAAATCTACCGCGACTACGCCACCGATCGATTGAATTGCGGCAATCACCTCGGCAGCGGTTAAAGCTCGACCAAAACTTTGTAGCTCAAAGGCAAAGCGATTTTTTAATAGCGCTGTTACTTGTGCCACTACCTTAGCTGGCAGATAGCGAGGATCGATCAATAGTTTGGCGGCAATATTAAAGCGCAGAGATTCGTAGCTATCTACTTGTACTGGCTGTAGCGGATCACGCACATTCTCGATCGCTGCTACTAAGTTTTCATACAGTGATGTCTCGGGTAAAACAGCCTGACCGCCTATTGCCCCAATAGTAATGTGTACCTGTTGAATATTGCCTGTCCAAAGAGCCAAGGCATGTGCTTTTCCAATACCTACAAAAGAACGAGCAAAGTCTTCATAATCTTGCAGAGATACAATGCGATCGAGGGTGCGGGTGGTTAAAGGCGCACTCACTCTGGCTTCGGCCATGGTTTCTGGATTGGCAGCCCCGGTGGCGGGCAAGGGGTTATTCACTTTATCAATTCCCAAGGGACGAGTTTTGAGCAGGGAGAGTTGACCAGCTTTCATTTGTCCAGCTAATCCAATGCCAGTGCGATAAATTGCCACGATGTTTTCTCTACCGCTGGGCAATCGATTACCACTTTTGCCATCGCCAAAGGTGACAGTCACTGATTGATCATCAGCAATGCGAGTGATATAAATTGGAGCTTGGGGTGGCTGTTTGTATAAATTGGGAGATTCTTGCCACAATACATCGTTAACCCGCACTTGTAGGGTATTAAGAGAACCCCTGGCATTGGAGGCCGCAACATGGGTTAAAGGTGGTTTGTTCAGGCTGAATTTTTGGTTGGTGGCGATGCCATCACCACTACCCATAACTTCGGCGATCGTTTCGCCATGAGTGGCCGCAACGACGTTTGCGTAAATTTGGACTGTTTCGGGGTCATAAATATTCTGAATTGGTTCAGCTAACTTTAAGATTGGTTCTTGTCGATCTGTAGGTGGTTTGCGAATAGTGGCGATTTCGCTGACTACAGTATCTTCTTTACTGGCTGGTTCGAGCAAAATTTCAGTAGGATTGGCACTAAAGACCAAGCCCTGAAAGCCGTCGGTATCTTGGACTAGCCATTTTTGGCCGGTGACAGGTGGTTCTTCGGGGTCTGCTGTCCCCAAAGGTTGCGGTGGAGCAAGTACCTGTAGTCGATCGCCAGATCGAATTGGGGTGGTATATAAACCATCTGGGGAGATTAAAATACCACTACCTACTACAAAAACTTGATCGCCTATGGCCGAAATTGCTCGCACATCGATATTAGCTGCTGCTGTTGGATTGATGAGTTCATCGATGCAAGTAAGGCCATTGTTGAATTGTCCCCACCGATCGCCATTATCTAACGATTGAAATACTCCGCCGCCAATGGTGCCAGCTAAGAATTGTAATTCTGCGGTGTTGTAGGTGATACAACGAATGTTGAGAGAAGTAGGATTCAGGCTCACTGGTTGCCATTTGGATGCTAGTGGATCACTTGTGGGGTCAATCTCCCAACTAAAAATGCCGCTGCCAGCAGTGCCAGCTAACAAAATTAGGTCGTTAACACCAAATGCTGTAACGTTAGTAACATTTTTCTCGGCTAAACCAGCGTTAGATGGCCGCCAGAGTAAACCTGTATTTTCTGATATC
>JANOXZ010000843.1:0-2156 GCA_031418695.1 Synechococcales cyanobacterium VAR_35_metabat_10 | reverse complement strand
TAGCTTTTGCCAACGCCGGTGGGGCCAATGATCAAAACATTCAGTCGTTGATCGATCCACCCAAGTTCGACACTTAACCCCGTAAGTAATTGATTTCATTGGATTCGCCAGCCAAAAATGTCATTACACAGCGGGCTAGGTTAGTTTGGCAGCGCGAATTTCAACTGTTCGAACAGCGTTTTTTGCAGCGGTGCAATCGTACTCAAACCAGCGTGCACGACCGTTCCTACCGTGACCGCATGTCGCTGGATCGTGCGCAATTCTGCTAGCGCGCGGGAGGGACTAAAGTCCGATTCCGCGCGTTTTAGCTTCAGCCGAAGCAGCCGATGCAGCACCAACGCCAAAAAACAGATCAGTGCGTGCGCCCGGATTCTGAGCTCAATTCGGTGATGCATTGGCGCGATTTCAATATCACTTTTCAACACGCGAAAGCCGCGTTCAATGTCGGCAAGCGCTTTGTATCGAAGCACCGTTTGCGCGCTGCTGCTTTCTGATTCTGAGAGCGACGTCAGCAACACCAACTTTCCGTCAAGCGCTTCAGAAGCCAAAATCGCCGCCTCATTTTGCTCAAAGGTAAAATCCGCAGCATTCCAGTCAATCGTGAAGTATTTTGTTAGCTTACGATCCTTTAGCTCTTTCGCAAAACGCACATAGGCGCTGCGATCATTGGCTTTCTTGCTGCGCTTTTTGGGTGCGTTTTCATTGGTTTTCGCACTGCTTTTTCGCCGCAAACTCTTCGCTGCTGCCGCTATTTCCAGCGCTGCTTCAGCAGCATCTTGCGCGTCCAATTTGTCCGCTAACTTTTGCCCCAACGCCTCGACGGCTTTGATCTCAGCGCGCCGTTTTTCCGTCTGCCGTAACGCCGTTTGCGCGTCATACGCCACCACGCAGCGCTCGTTTTCAAAGCGCGTTTCCGCTAAGCCGTCGGTGTAAGTGAGCCCCTCCATTAATGTCGGCATCGCTTTGTAGCGCCGCGCGGATACCGCCAAAATAAAGTCCACCTGACGTTGTTTTTCAAGCGCCAGCGCCCGAATTTGCGCAATGTTATCCAGGCTCAACAAGCCGCGATCTGCCACGATCACTAAGCGTGCAATCTCAAAGCGCTGCAACAATCGCTCCAGCATCGGGCGCAGTGTCGTGGCCTCACTTATATTTCCAGGCACTACCGTGTGCAACAGCGGAATGCCGTCTGCGCTTTGCACCACGCCGAGAACAAATTGCCGCGCGACACCGCCGGTTTCTTTGTTCAATCCATATTGACGCAAATCCTCAGGCAGCTCTTTTTCACCGTGAATGCGGATCGTTGTTAGATCATAAAAAACCAGGGATAGTGAGGTATCTAATAAGGGCTTGATCAGGCGCGTCAGCGCCGACTCCACGTCGTCCACGCGATCCATCAACGCGTCCATGCCGCGCAAAAGCTGCTGATGCGTCACCGTCGCGACACCCGGCATTTCCACGCGCTCAAGCCAGTCGAGCAAACCCAATTTGCTACAGGGATCCGACAAGCGATTGAACACCATCGTGCGGATCAACGCTTCGGCATCAAATTGGCGGCGCGACGAGCGCAACGTGGTTTTGAGCGCGGCACCCAAGCCGAGTTCCTGCCAAAGGCATTGCAGCGCGTAAAGATCACCAAACGCGCGCGCGGGGGCAAATGAAATCGGTAGCGTGTCGGGAATCGATTTGTTTAGCGCTACCGATTTGACGCCGATGCTACGTTCAAGATCGCTGATGAGCGCTTTGACCTTGGTTTCGTCGAGCCGACCCAAGGACGCGACCATGCGCTGTTTGACCTTACCGTTTTCACGAAAGGATTCGACGAGCTGTAGGTAGCTGCGGCCACCAGAACGGGATATTCGCGTGAACATGTCATCACTATATCACCATAAATACATGTCTGTTATGGGTATTTATGAATAAACGTGTCACTACAGTGTTTTGCGATATTGCCACTCTAAAACGTTGATTTCATTGGGTCGCAACCACAGAAAAGTTGATTTTCTGGAGGTGAACTGTCGAACTTGGGAAACCTGAAAAGGAGGACGACGACGTTGCAGAAACATATGAAGGAGTTTGGGGGAAATTGCGTACCACCGGCTATTGCGCACTAGACAAGATGGTGGACAGTTTTCCTGACATACTTTCCCAAATGC
>JANOXZ010000842.1:0-5936 GCA_031418695.1 Synechococcales cyanobacterium VAR_35_metabat_10 | reverse complement strand
GTGATGCCAGCAAGGCCGGTATTTTTAACAATGCCGCTCAAGTTTGGAACCACACTTTTTTCTGGAATTCGATGAAGCAAAATGGTGGCGGCGCTCCTACTGGAGAGTTAGCAGCTAAGATTGATGCTTCTTTTGGTAGCCTCGACAAGTTCAAAGAAGAGTTCAAGGCTGCCGCTACTACTCAGTTTGGCAGTGGTTGGGCTTGGTTGATCAAAGATGGCGATGGCTTAAAGATTACTAAGTCGGGCAATGCCGAAAACCCGATCGCTCATGGTCAAACTCCTTTGTTGACTTTGGATGTTTGGGAGCACGCTTATTACATCGATTTCCAAAATCGTCGCCCTGACTTTATCACCACTTATTTGGAAAACTTGGTGAACTGGGATTTCGCAGCAGCTAATTTAGCAGCGTAATCTAAGATCTTCAGAAACCCGAAGTCTTTAGAAATCTGAAGTCTGAGCGGAGTCGAAGACTGATCAAGCGCAGTCCGTGAGTGATCCTCTGACTGCGCTTGACGTTGGGATTCGGCTCCGCTCACCCAACTAATCGATCAAATATCTGATCTTATTAATCCATCGCCAATTCGCCAATTACATCTAGGCGGGTATACTCGCCAACATTGATAAACTTGGTAGCCATCGTTTCGACTACCGCCGGACTAACCCAACCCATTTGTTGCAGCAAATGCAGCGCCGTCGCATATTTACTGCGGGCACTGCCGTCATTGGCCTTAATCGCCAAACCCATGCCTTCGCCAACTTTGCCGATACATTGAATACCCTCAGCGCCAGATTTGCTCACTAGTTCTCCTTGAGTTAGCTTCATTAACTCCGTATCAAAACGACCTTCGCCGCCAATCAGTTCTGGGTGATGCACCATCGATCGCACAATTCGTTCCAGCCCCAAACTATCGCCAGAAGCCAAATGGGCATACAGTGTGGCCATTTGGTCTAGCTGCAGCAAGTATGTTGGCGCACCGCAGTCATCGTGGGTGCAAATAAATTCATCGGCGGGCATTTTTAGTAAATCAGAGAGCTGCTGTAAAATCAGCCGCTGCACTGGATGCTGACGCTCTAAATAGTTCTCTACTGGCCAGCCATGGGCACGACAAACGGCCAACATGCCAGCATGTTTACCAGAGCAGTTGTGTTCTAGGGCGCTTTTTTTACATTCTGGTACGGGGCATTGCAGATGTTCGGCATCTAGTTCGGCTCGCCACAAAACATTGAAGGCTTGGCGGGTGTGGATAATGTCGCCCGCATGGGAGCTGCAAATGACTGCTAAATCCCGATCGCCTAACTCATATTTTTCTAAAATGCCGCCAGTGGTCACAGCCAGGGCTTGGAATGGTTTGAGTGCCGATCGAATAAAAGTGGCATGGCTATGATCGCCAGCTACCGAGAGGGTACGGCCACGTCGATCGCACACTACGGCTTGCGTATACTGCACCGACTCTACCAATCCTTCCCGCAGTAGATTCACGGTAATCGGTGCGCTTTTCCCTCTGGTCATAAATCTCTCTTATGGTGAACAGTCTTGGCAGAACTTTTCATATGATAAACGATGTGCGGAATCCTCTGCCATACCGCCACTCTGAGACTATTTCTTATTAGTAGATCTCAATTTCTTCTAGGCGATCAATTACCACCGTAGCCTTTTTTAAATGAGGAGCTGCCGCTCCCCAAGCCACTGCAATACAGCCCATGCCGCCAGCTCGCTGCGCCATTTCAATATCCCCCGCCGAATCACCAATCATCAGAGTGTGACTAGGAGAAACTTGCAGTCGATCGCAAGCCGTCAAAAACAAGCTGGGGTCAGGCTTGGTAATCTCTCCATCTGCGCCCATCTGCAAACTCAGCAAAGACCCAAGCTGATGCTGATTCACAAAGTTCTTCACATCATCACTTGGCGCATTTGACAACATTCCTAACTTCACGCCCGTGGCATGTAGCGCCGTTAACAACTCTCGACTGCCTGGATACATATTTCGCACATCGTTAGTAATAGTTTTATCGGCCTCATCAAACGCCTGCTCCACCAAATTCTTGGCAGCAATCCAATCCCTGCCAGTCTCGGCCACATAGGCCGATGAAGCAATCAGACTCTCTGGGCGACTGCCTACTGCCATCAAACCAGCCGGATCCAGGCGACCACCCAAAATACCATAGGCCATCAGCAGTGGTTCGCCCACACCGGGTATTTGAGAGTCGATTAACCTTGCTCTCTTCTGAGCAAGTTGATATAAAAAATTCGTAGAGTTTTCTAGGGTGCCGTCTTTATCAAAAATAACCGCCTGAATTTCCCGAAATTCCAAGCCTCGACAGCGAATATTTAGCATAACTATTGGTCTAGTCCGATGAAGAAGGTCGGTCACACAAGAACACGGTAATCTTATCAAACAAACAGCGCCGCATCGACATGGAAAAAGTTACCAAGTAGCTTGGCTTGTGCTCGATCGATACCAGACACTCCAGTAATCACCTCATCTACTGCTGGTTGCGAACCAAAAATACCTACTAATTCAGATGAGGGGGTGTCTTGCTGATCCATTAAAAACAACAGCATTGACAATGGATCATTTTCCTGTGGAATCTGATAGAAAGCCTGCTCAAATCTTTCGACTAGAACAACTAATAATTCATAGAGTTCATCTTGTTCTGGTGTTCTGTTAGTTGTGTGCATTAGCTTTTCTATCACCATCAAAGCTTGCTCATTTTCAGCTTCTGTTTTGATCAATTTGGGCTGATATTCAGAGAGCAGATCTTTGTATCGATCAAGATTAAAAGTAAGGGTCATTTTTCCATTGCTCCTTATCATATTCTGCATGGGTGAGAATATATTTGATATATGCTACCTGTCGCTCATAATCAATGCTGACAATCAATCTGTAATTGTTACCTTTGATATTGAATACCGTGAAGTTGCTGACAGATTCAGCTTTTGGAAACATCTCTTGAATTTCAATTAAATTTTCCCATGTGGCTTTTGATACAACTTTATACCAATTATCTAGAGCATCTCGGACATCTGCATGTTTTGTCGCATACTCACGTAGCGAGCAATAACTAATGATGTGCATTAGCTGATTTTGAACAGTTATGTGAGCATTATACTCAATTTATACCGGCATGTACACCCGGCCATCAGGCATAATTGCTTCTGTTAAATTAGCACCAACCATATTGGCACTGCTGATTTCTGCCCGTCGCAAATTAGCGCGGGTCAAATTGGCATCTTCGAGATCAGTTTTAGCCAATTGAGCATCGACCAAATCAACATTAGTCATATTGGCAAAACACAAAATAGTGCGAGTCAAATCGGCCTTGCCCATCCGTGCTTTAGTTAAATCAGAATTAGTAAGGTTAGTTCTGGTTAAATCGATCGCCATCATCAAAGCCCCACGCAGACTCACCTCGATCATATTGCAGTTCACTACCTTCGCCCGCTCCATCTTGGCATTTGTCAAATTCACCCCAGCCAAATTAGTTTCATTTAAAATTGCATCAGTCAACATCGCCCCAGTCAAATTAGCCCCAGTCAAATTAGCCCCACTGAGATCGACCCCACGCATTACTGCCTCAGTTAAATTGGCATAAGAAAGATCGGCCTTGCTCAAATTGGAGCCAGATAAATTGGCGTTGCGCAAATCGGCATATTGCAGTTTGGCACTGCGTAAATCAGAAGATGAGCCACGTTTTTCTGATCGCAAGTTAGCACCCCGCAAACAAGCCCCGGATAAATTTGCTCCACTCATACGTACACCGCGCATATCGGCCTCAGCAAAGTTACCATCCATCAAATTAGCCCAAGTCATCTCGGCACCCTGTAGCTCTGCCGAAAGCAGGGTGGCACCGTGAAGATCAGCATCGCGCAAGTTAATTCCGTTGAGGCTAGCTTTAATTAAGGTCGCACCGCTGAGCTTGGCTCCAGTCATGTTCGCCCGATCGAGCTGGGCGCGGTTCAAATAGGCAAAGGTTAAATTAGTTCTACTGAGGTTGGCATCGGTTAAAACAATATCAATAAGATCTTGGCCAATCAGGCTCAGATTGCTTAGTTCAGACTTGCCAAACTCACGTTCGCCGTTACCATAACGCCACAGTAATTCTTCAACGTTCATAGATGCTATATGTCGAGGGGGTGTTCGCTTTGCTATTGTGCCCAGGTTTAACCTCAGAGCTACAGGGGTTGATCGAGAATATCGATCTTTATCAAGATTTCGGCTAACATAGTACAAATCAACCGTACGAGTTTCCAGCAGGTGTTCATGGCAGTCAGTTCTTTTGTGGATAGTCCTTTTCTATTAGAGTCTCCCTTCCAACCCGCTGGCGATCAACCCCAGGCGATCAAAGAAATCGTAGCCAACCTCAGAGCCAATAAACAGCATCAGACTTTATTAGGAGCCACTGGTACTGGCAAGACTTTTACCATGGCTTCGGCGATCGCTCAATATGGTCGCCCCACTCTAGTTCTGGCGCACAATAAAACCCTGGCTGCTCAGCTCTGTAACGAGTTTCGCCAGTTTTTCCCTCACAACGCTGTCGAATACTTTATTTCTTATTACGACTACTATCAGCCCGAGGCATACATTCCGGTCACTGATACCTTCATTGAAAAGACCGCTGCGATCAATGAAGAAATCGATATGCTGCGTCACTCGGCCACTCGATCGCTATTTGAACGGCGAGATGTGATTGTGGTGGCTTCGATTAGCTGCATTTATGGTTTGGGGACTCCGGCAGAATATTTAAAAGCAGCGATTCCTTTTGCCGTGGGGATGGAGATTAACCAGCGAGAAGTTTTGAACCAACTTGTGACCATTCAGTATGTGCGCAACGATATCGAAATGGGCCGGGGTAAGTTCCGAGTCCGAGGCGATGTGTTAGAAATTGGCCCAGCCTACGAAGACCGCACCATTCGCATTGAGTTTTTTGGTGACGAGATTGATGCGATTCGCTATGTAGATCCGGTGACGGGTGAGGTGATGCAGGATGTAAAGTCGATCAATATTTACCCGGCGCGTCACTTTGTGACTCCAGCGGAGACATTGGAACTAGCGATCGCCGATATCCGTAGTGAATTAAACAGCCAGAAAGAACATTTAGAAGGTCTGGGCAAGCTCTTAGAAGCCCAACGCATCGATCAACGCACTCGCTATGACCTAGAAATGTTGGGGGAAGTGGGCTACTGTAACGGCGTAGAAAACTATTCTCGTCACCTGGCACGGCGGCAAGCTGGGAATCCGCCGGAATGTTTGGTGGATTATTTTCCAGATGATTGGCTGTTAATGGTGGATGAATCCCACGTCAGCGTGCCCCAGATTCGGGGTATGTACAATGGCGACCAAGCCCGCAAGAAAGTGTTGATTGACCATGGTTTTCGGTTGCCCAGCGCAGCAGATAATCGACCTTTGCAGGCAGAAGAGTTCTGGAAAAAGGTGAATCAGTGCGTGTTTGTCTCGGCTACTCCGGCAGCCTGGGAGCTAGAGTTATCGGGAGATTTGATAGTTCAGCAGGTGATTAGACCAACGGGGGTAATTGACCCAGAGATTATGGTGCGTCCGACCACCGGTCAGATTGATGATCTATATAGTGAGATCTTGCTGCGCACTGAGCGGGAAGAGCGGGTGCTGATTACGACTCTGACCAAGCGGATGGCGGAGGATTTGGTGGATTATTTTAAGGAGCGACAGGTGCGGGTGCGCTATTTGCACTCCGAGATTCAGTCGATCGAACGCATCGAGATCATTCAAGCTCTGAAAAATGGCGAATTCGATGTCTTGATTGGGGTCAATTTACTGCGGGAGGGTCTAGATCTGCCAGAGGTTTCGCTGGTAGCTATTTTGGATGCCGATAAGGAGGGTTTTCTGCGATCGGAGCGATCTTTGATTCAAACCATTGGGCGGGCAGCACGACACATTCGGGGGCAGGCGATTTTGT
>JANOXZ010000841.1:0-6965 GCA_031418695.1 Synechococcales cyanobacterium VAR_35_metabat_10 | reverse complement strand
GCGATTCAAGGCTATACGGTGCAGCGCATTGGTCAACAAATGACCGCAGATATTCGCCAAGATTTGTTTAATCATGTGACTTCTTTGGGGGTCAGGTTTTTTGATAATACGCCCGTGGGTAAATTGATTACCCGCTTAACCAATGATGTAGAGGCGTTAGGCGATGTATTTACTACTGGGGCGATCGGAATTGTCAGTGATTTGTTTTCGCTGTTTATTTTGGCGGCGGCGATGTTTTGGTCGCAGTGGCAGTTAGCAACGGTACTAACTCTGATGTTAGTACCAGTAACGGCGCTGATTGTCTATTTTCAGTTTGAGTACCGCAAAGCCAATTACAAGGCACGGGAAGAGCTTTCGACCATGAATGCCAGTCTGCAAGAAAATATCACGGGCATTAACGTGGTGCAGCTTTTTCGTCGCCAAAAGTTCAATGCCGAGCAGTTTCGATCGATCAACCAAAAGTATGTAGCCGAAATTGATAAGACTAATTTTCATGACTCAGCCATCTCAGCGACTTTGGAATGGATTTCGTTAGTGGCGATCGCGGTGGTGCTGTGGTTTGGCTCAGCAATGATTGTGGGTAAACAGATCGAGCTGGGTACGCTGTCAGCGTTTGTGATTTTTGCTCAAAGGTTGTTTGAGCCGCTGCGCCAGTTTGGTGAAAAGTTTACGGCGATTCAGTCGGGGTTTACGGCAGTAGAGCGAGTCAGTGATATTTTGCAGGAGCCGATCGAAATTAAAGATACTCTTGGTACTACTTCCAAACTGGCCGATTTGGATTTAGCTGGTGGCGGCGAGATTTGCTTTGATCATGTGTGGTTTGCTTACAAAGATAATGACTATGTAATTCAAGATTTGGATTTTACAATTCAACCCGGAGAAAAGATTGCTTTAGTGGGGCCAACAGGCGCTGGCAAAAGTACTATTATCCGGTTGCTCTGTCGGCTATATGAGCCAACTAAGGGAAGGATTTTAATTGATGGCATTGACATTCGTAATTTACCACAGCGGGAACTACGTCGCTATTTGGGCGTAATTTTGCAGGATGGCTTTTTGTTTGTGGGTGATGTGAAGAGCAATATTACTCTGGGTGAGGAGTATTCTATGGCGCAGGTACAGGCGGCGGCAGCGGCGACCAACATCGATGGATTGCTTTCTGAGTTACCTCAGGGCTATGATACGCAGTTGCGGGAGCGGGGTACAAATCTTTCGGGTGGTCAGAAACAGCTCTTGGCGTTTGCGCGGGCAGCGATTCGGAATCCGAAGGTGCTGGTGTTAGATGAAGCGACGGCGAATTTAGATGTGGGCACCGAGGCACTTATTCAGGAGGCGTTGAATCATTTGTTGGTGGGACGCACAGCGATTATTATTGCTCATAGGTTGTCTACGATTCGGTATGTCGATCGCATCTTTGTACTCAAACAAGGCTCATTGGTAGAAGCTGGCAACCATGAAGAGTTAATGTCTGCTGGTGGACTTTATGCTAGTCTGCATCAGTTACAAATGCTGGGGACTATGTAGTTGTTTTTTATCTTGGCTATAAAAGTATTTCACATATTGTTTTGTGAATCTTTAACTGTAGATGGTCTCGGTTTGTCCGAAAATCGGTAGGTGGTTTTTGGTGCTGAAGATCTATGGCAGACAAGAAAAAAATTGGAGTTCTCACCCAACTAGGCGGCACTCCGTCACCTTTCGATCAATTGGTGGCCTCTGCTTTCGGGGTCGCTGCTGCGGACTTAGTAGCCGAAGGGAAGTTCGATCGCATGGTGGCTTGGCAGCGCCTCCTGCTTTAGTCTTTTGGCTGAGGTAGACTATTGATCAGGATTCGGTTACAATAATGGAAACCAGTGTACAAGCTTTGTATGGCATGGGTTTAGCTGCTGAATAGCGGCTACGGCATTTATCATATTCCCAACGCAGATTCAACTGATTCGATCATGGCAATTGCAACCGGGTACGATTGGGACAAAATATCTTTTGCCTCCACGCTTTTTTTATGTCCGATAATTGATGAAATGCTATCAACAGTGCCTAGTCAGTGGCACCCAGAAATTAGATTAGGTCTCCAAGAAGCATTAGTAAATGCAGCAAAACACGGCAACAACCTCGATCCTTTAAAGCGAGTTGTTGTCCGTTTTTGTTTAGTGGAAGGAAACTATTGGTGGATTATCTCTGATGAGGGCGCTGGATTCGAGAATCCCTGCGGCTGTCACCAAGAAATCATCGATCGGTTACCTGAGCAAGAATCAGAAAATGGCCGGGGCATGTCCCTATTGCATCAAATCTTCGATCGAGTAGTCTGGAACCGTCAAGGCACCGAACTACGCCTTTGCAAACAATTGGAATGTCGGGAACCGATTCTCTGCTAGCATCCTGCACCAGCAACGGTTTATGATGGGGTATTACACTCTCCTTCGATCAACCTATGTTTGACTCTTTAGCTGAAAACTTAGAATCTGCCTGGAAAAAGCTCCGGGGTCAAGACAAGATTAAATCTAGCAATATTCAAGATGCCCTGAAAGAAGTCCGGCGGGCGCTGATTTCTGCTGATGTGAATGTCCAAGTCGTGACCAACTTCGTGCGCGAAGTGGAAGAAGCTGCCCAGGGTGCCGGGGTGATCTCTGGTGTGCGCCCCGACCAGCAGTTTATTAAAGTGGTCTATGACGAGCTGGTGAAAACCATGGGGCAGACCAATGTGCCGCTGGCTCATGCTAAAGAAGCTCCCACTGTAATTTTGATGGCTGGTTTGCAGGGGGCTGGTAAAACTACTGCTACCGCTAAGTTAGCACTGCATTTGCAAAAAGAAAACCGTAGTACGTTGTTGGTGGCTACTGATGTATATAGACCGGCAGCGATCGATCAACTCGTCACTCTCGGTAAACAGATTAATGTGCCAGTGTTTGAACTGGGGATCGATGCGAACCCGGTAGAAATTGCCCGCCAGGGGATCGCCAAGGCGCGGGAGTTGGGAGTCGATACCGTCATTGTGGATACTGCTGGTCGTCTGCAAATTGATGAAAGCATGATGGATGAGTTGGCCAATGTAAAAACGGCGATCAATCCTGATGAAGTGTTACTGGTAATTGACTCCATGACCGGCCAAGAAGCGGCCAATGTGACCCTAGCTTTCCACGAAAAGATTGGGATCACTGGGGCGATTTTGACTAAGATGGATGGCGACACCCGAGGTGGGGCGGCGTTGTCGGTGCGGGCAGTTTCTGGTCAGCCGATTAAGTTTGTGGGTGTGGGTGAAAAAGTCGAAGCTTTACAGCCCTTTTATCCAGAGCGGATGGCTTCGCGGATCTTGGGGATGGGCGATGTACTCTCTTTGGTAGAGCGGGCACAAGAAGAATTTGATCTCGCCGATGCCGAAAAGATGACCGAAAAAATCATGGAGGCGCGCTTCGATTTTGATGATTTTCTGAAGCAGATGCGCATGATTAAGAACATGGGTTCTTTGGGGGGTCTACTAAAAATGATTCCGGGGATGGGCAAAATTTCTGGTGATCAGCTCAAGCAGGGTGAGGATGAACTGAAGAAGGCCGAGGTAATTATCAGTTCTATGACCAAGATGGAGCGCGGCGATCCAGATTTGCTAGCGAAAACTCCTAGTCGGCGCAGACGGATTGCCAAGGGCTGTGGTCGCACTGAATCGGAAGTTAACAAATTAATTGCTGACTTTACCCGGATGCGGACAATGATGCAGCAAATGACCTCTGGTAACTTCCCTGCAATGCCTGGGATGGGAGGCATGGGTGGTGGCGGCGGCGGCGGTATGAAGAAGCCTAAGAAAAAAAAGAAAGGCTTTGGTACTTTGTAATTCAGCGATCAGAAGTGCGACTTTTTCAAAAAGTCGCACTTCTATCGTTAAAATCAAGGATTTAATTGGGGAAGTTGGTCTTCACTACATCCACTAAATAATTAGTCCAATGAGTCACCAATTCTTGATCGCTGGCCTCCACCATTACCCGAATTAGCGGCTCAGTCCCCGAAGCCCGTACCAGAATTCGACCCCGATCGCCCATAGCTGCTTCGGCCTCCTCGATCGCCGTACACAAAGGCACACATTTTTGCCAATGCACTCGCTTATCTCGATCTTCTACCCGCACATTCTGCAAAATCTGGGGATAAGTATTAAAGCTGTTATCTACCAGCTCTGCCAAAGATTTACCCGATTTTTGGACGATCGTCGCCAAATGCAAAGCCGTCAACACCCCATCACCACTAATACTGTGCTGCGGCGACAAAATATGCCCAGACTGCTCACCGCCCATCTGCGCCCCCGTCTCATCCATCTCCGCCTGTACATACTGATCACCTACCGCCGTGCGCGTAAACTTACCACCCACCTTCTCCCAAGCCCGCTCAAAGCCCAAATTAGACATCACCGTAGTCACAATATGATTGTCAGGTAACTGTTGCAGCTCCATCAGGTTCTTACCCCACAGAAACATAATATAGTCTCCATCAATCCGCCGCCCCTGATTGTCTACCGCCAACATCCGATCGGCATCGCCATCAAAAGCAAAGCCAATTTGCGCCTGATGTTTGACTACCTGGGCTTGTAGCTCTTCCATGTGAGTCGAACCACAGCCTACATTAATTCGATCGCCATCTGGCTCCCGATGAATCGCAATCACCTCGGCATCTAGCGCCTTAAAAATTTCCTCGCCTGTTTGGGTCGCCGCCCCATAGGCCAAATCCAAGACCACCTTCATCCCCTTTAAACTAGCACCTTCACCCACCGACTCTACTACAGCTTCGATATATTGCTGCACCAGCTCTGGTAAGAAATAGTTTTTGCCCCAATTCTTGGGCTGACCCGGACGGGGCTTCTGACCACGCAGACCTGCTTCGATCTCTGCTTGGAGATCTTTAGAGAGCTTCTTACCATCGCGGCCAAAGAACTTAATGCCGTTATCTGCTGGGGGATTGTGACTGGCCGAAATCATAATGCCACCGATCGCATCGCTAGTAGCGGTAATATGCGCCACTCCCGGAGTTGGACAGAGTCCCAAATTCCACACTTCCACTCCCGCCGCAGTAATCCCTGCGGCCAGCGCACTGGCTAACATATCACTGGAATTGCGGGAATCTTGACCAATAATAATCGGAGCAGGAATTGGCTGCTGTGCAGTGAGAATAATGGCTGCCCAATAGCCGATCTGTAAAGCTAAATCAGCAGTGAGCAGTTCGCCGACTTTACTGCGAATGCCATCGGTACCAAACAGAGCAGTGGCGGGTAGAGGCGTAATGTAGGTCATGACTGAGTTTTTGAAGTGGCTTGCGGCACCGGCAATCGCAGCGCCACCATGGAGGATATCATGTTCACTGGTCAAGACCCAGAGAAAATATGGGGAAAATTTCGGGAAAAACAAAAAAAAGCCAACTAGAAATTTCTAGCTGGCTCAGTTAATTAGATTAGGTTCTATTTAGAACAAGCCCAAAGTTAAGGACTTATCGATCGGCATAGCAGCACCAATTCCTAAATAAATGGTGAAAACAGTACCAAACAAGAAAACGGCCATCGCCAAAGGACGACGGAAAGGGTTTTGGAATTTGTTGACGTTTTCTACGAAAGGCACAATCAACAGACCCAAAGGAATACCAGCCATTGCAGCGATTCCTAACAGCTTGTTAGGCAATACCCGCAGCATTTGGAACGCTGGCCACAGATACCACTCTGGCAAGATTTCCAAAGGAGTAGCAAAGGGGTTAGCAGCTTCGCCTTGCACCGCAGGGTCAAGAACAGCTAGAGCTACACAGCAGCCGATCGTGCCAAAAATTACGATCGGGAATACATACAGCAGGTCATTAGGCCAAGCTGGCTCACCATAATAGTTGTGACCCATACCTTGGGCTAGCTTCGCCCGCAAACTAGGATCGGCGAGATCCGGCTTTTTGAGATTAGACATAAGGTTTATTTGCTCTTGATTTTTTTAAATTAAGCACAGCTCGTCAGAGCTTACGAAAGCCCACTCAGTAAGGGCTTACAAAGGACCACTAATACCTTGTTTGCGAATCATGATGAAGTGCAACAACATGAATACAGCAATGAACCAGGGTAAAACAAAGGTATGTAGGCTGTAGTAGCGGGTTAAGGTTGCTTGACCAACGCTAGAACCACCACGCAGCAAGTCGGCCATAGCCACGCCTACTACGGGAATAGCTTCAGGAACACCAGATACGATTTTCACTGCCCAGTAACCGATTTGGTCCCAAGGTAGCGAGTAGCCAGTAACACCAAAGCTGACAGTGATTACAGCCAAAATTACGCCGGTAATCCAAGTCAACTCACGGGGCTTTTTAAAGCCACCAGTTAAGTACACCCGGAATGTGTGCAAGATCATCATTAAGACCATCATGCTGGCACTCCAGCGGTGGATGGAACGCAGTAACCAACCGAAGTTGACCTGAGTCATGATGTATTGTACCGAGCTGAACGCTTCAGCGACGGTAGGACTGTAATAAAAAGTCATGGCGAAGCCGGTGGCAAACTGGATGACGAAGCATACCAGGGTGATACCGCCTAAGCAATAAAATATATTAACGTGGGGGGGAACGTACTTGCTTGCAATGTCATCAGAGATGCCTTGCACTTCAAGGCGTTCGTTAAACCATTGGTAGGTTTTACTGTTAGTAACCTGCTTGGTGAACATGAAGTGATTAGTTTTTTTATGAGTTGGATCAATTATATAGCCAACAGCGGAAACCACTGTAAGCGTTAATGATGACGGGGAACTGAAGATGCAGCGGCAGCAAGCCTCACGGCTTCGATCTAGGCGTTATGGTCTAAAACAGAGAGTCGTAGCGGCCTGAAGTGATAGCTTATTCTAATGTACCCAATCCAAATTTAACACTTTTTCATATTCGAGTCATCGTTGATTCTCGGACAGAAGTGGGGCTTATTTTTGTATTAGCAGTTGTGTTCAAATATTTAAATTGAGTGCCGAATCAGTATGTAT
>JANOXZ010000840.1:0-2285 GCA_031418695.1 Synechococcales cyanobacterium VAR_35_metabat_10 | reverse complement strand
TGGACCGCCGTCGCGATGCACTTAGAGGTGGAGTTGCAAACCAAATTGCCCCCGGAAACAGTGAGGCAAGCCACCTCTATTTTCGACTCGTGGGTGACCGGGACGGATTGCAAATGCCTCCCGACGGACCTCTAAGCCCAGAGCAGATCAAAGTGATCAAGGCATGGATCGACCAGGGTGCTGAGTGGCCGAACGAGGCGTCCGGCGAAACTCCCGCTCCACCGTCCGATCCGAAGGCAACACGGCTGATGGACCTGCTGCGGGACGGCGACAGGGCTGCATTCCGCGAGTTGCTACGGTCAGATCCAAAGTCAGCGATGCGAAAGGGCACGGGCGGCTCAACACCCCTGATGTATGCGACGCTTTACGGGGATGCGGAGTCGGTTCGTCTCTTACTGGAAGCTGGTTCCGACCCCAACATCCGCAACGAAGCCGGAGCCACCGCGCTCATGTGGGGAGTGGATAACCTGGACAAGACGCGATTGCTGATTCGCAGCGGAGCCGACGTGAATGCCCGATCCGACGACGGGCGAACACCACTGCTAATCGCTGCGGCTAGGCCGGGATCTTACGATGTCGTCAAATTACTCCTCGACCATCAAGCGGACCCGTCCCAGATGGTAAACACATACCGCGGCCCAATGACACCATTGCGGCTGGCTGCCGAGGCGGGTGACGAGCCCCTCTTCCGCTTGCTCCTGGACCGGGGAGCCGACGCGAATGCCATGGGCGGCGTGTTTCCGCTCCTTGCGGCGATGAACTCGAACGACCCCGGCTGCGTGAGCCTGACGCTCAAGACCGCCGACCGCGCCGCGCTCAAGGGAGCGGGGCTCTTTCTCGTGCCCCCGTTCAGCGCCCCCTCGGCGCTGCGTGATACGAAGGCAGTGAGGGCGTTCTTTGAGGCTGGGGCCGACGTCGCAGCCAAGGACTCTACGGGGCGCTCGCTGTTGATGCTCGCCGTCAGTTCCGACGATGTATCGGTGGAAATCGTGGAAACGCTCATCACTATCGGGGCCGACGTGAATGCGACCACTGCGGACGGAAAAACGGCTCTCGACTTCGCCCGGCTGACAGGGCAAACTCCGGTCGTCGACTTGCTCGCGAAGTTAGGAGCCAAGCCGGGGAAAGAGCCCGTGTTTCCAGTTCGCGAGTTCAAATCGCCCGCGTCAGCAAGTGTCGCTGTCGAACGGAGCTTGCCTCTTCTACAGCGAGCAGACGTCACCTTCCTTCGAAAGTCTGGCTGCGTCTCTTGTCACAACAACTCGCTGACCTCAATGACCGTATCTGAGGCTCGAAAAGCCGGCCTCCCGGTGGACGAGCAGATTGCAGCAACTCAGCAGAAGGATATCAGCGCATACCTCGAAAGCTGGCGGGAAAGATCCCTCCAGGCCATGGGTGTTCCAGGCGATTCTAATACTGTCAACTATCTCTTGGCTGGGCTCGCTGCAGAAGACTACCCGCCTGATCTGGCGACGGACGCCATGGCGCGATACCTGAAGAACGACCAGATGCTGGATGGACACTGGCGGCTCATTGCGAACCGACCGCCGTTGGAGTCGAGCGAGTTTGAAGTAACGGCCATTTCGATGCGGGCCCTCCAGGTTTACACACCGCAAGCCTTAAGAGCGGACTACGAGCAAGCGATATGGCGTGCTGCGGACTGGCTGAGAACCGCTAAACCCAAATCGACTGCCGACCGGACGGGCCAACTACTTGGTCTCGCGTGGGCGGGGGATTCTAACGAATCCATCATGAAGTTGGCTGACAGCTTGTTGGTAGAGCAGCGAGCGGATGGAGGCTGGGCGCAGTTGCCAGCGATGGACAGTGACGCATTTGCCACCGGTCAGGCGCTTACAGCGCTGCACCTGTCGGGGACGGTGGCGCCATCGGACCACGCCTATCAGCGTGGAGTGAAGTATTTACTTTCAACTCAACTCGAAGACGGATCTTGGTACGTGCGGAGTCGGGCTATCCCGCTCCAGCCTTATTTCGAGGGAGGATTCCCGCACGGCCACGACCAATGGATCTCTGCGGCCGCGACCAACTGGGCGGTGATGGCCCTAATCCCCGCAAAGTAGGAGCAGGTCTCATTTTTGGCTCGTTGTCGGACGCGAGCATTTTTGTTTTTTTGCCATGCGACCAAATCACTTACGCACTTTCGGTGATCTCGCCATTGAGACATTTGCCGACCGCTCTAATACCCACTACCTTGGTCAAACCCGATCTCACCCCAAAATCTCTCCGATCTCCGAGTCTCTCTCGGTCTAGGTTAACGACGGTTGTGT
>JANOXZ010000839.1:0-6482 GCA_031418695.1 Synechococcales cyanobacterium VAR_35_metabat_10 | reverse complement strand
GAATAACGCTCGATCGACATCATTTCATCTACCTTCACTGTGCCACTAACACAGACTCGCCCTAAGTCATTGCGACCTAGATCCACCAGCATCACATGTTCAGCCACTTCCTTGGGATCGGCCAACAGTTCTACTGCCAGCTCATCATCCTGTTGGGGCGTGGCTCCTCGGGGACGAGTACCAGCGATCGGGCGCAGAGTCACCTTAGTTCCAGTGCCATTACTTTCGGCTTTCACCATCACCTCTGGGCTAGAGCCAATGATCTGCCAATCCTTGAAATTAAAATAAGCCATGTATGGCGAAGGATTCACCAGCCGCAGCGATCGATATAAATCAAACGGTTTACCTACAAAATCAGTGCTCAGACGCTGAGAAACCACCACCTGGAAAACATCACCGGCTCGAATATATTCTTTAGCAGCTTTGACACTATCGCAGTAGGCTTCTTTGCTGGTATTACTCCGGTAATTTGGCGGCAGCTCAGTAGTTTTTGCTGCCGGAGCAGGTGGCTGCCATTTGAGAAACTGCGGTTGGGTGGGTTGCTGGAGTCGGTCTACCAAAGATTGCACTCGATCGCTGGCCTGTTGATAAGCCAGTTGCAAATCTCCATTGGCAGCCCGAATATCGGCATAGGCCACGGCAAAAATCTTGCGCTTCACCTGATCAAAAATCATCAAATGATCAACCTGCATCCAGCATCCATCTGGCAAATCATTATCTTGAGCGGCATGTACCGGCACCGATGGCTCAATCCACTTAATTAACTCATAGCCCCAAAAGCCAAACAGTCCGCCAATCCCCGCTGGCAACATTGGTAACTTGACCGGATGGTAATCGGCCAGACATTGGGTCAAGATCTCTAAAGGATTACCATGAAACTCTTCTACCTGACTATCTCGATGGATCTTACTAACTCGATCGCCGCGTGCTTCTAATATCCACAGTGGATCACAGCCTAATAAGCTATAGCGACCAACCTTTTCGCCACCTTCCACCGATTCCAACAAAAAGCTGTAGGGGGAACCACTGCACACCTTCTGCCAAGCCGAAACTGGCGTATCTAAATCGGCTACCCACTCTTGATAGACCGGAATAAAGTTACTCTGGGAAGCACCTGTCTCTAAATCGGCTGGGGCAGCGAGAGCAGCAAACTGATCGAATTCCGGAAATATCATGATGGCAATGCTTTAACTGCGAATAGAGACAAGAGATGGAAACAAAAGAACGAGTCACTAGCCATCCTAGCCCATCTTCGGCGGTAATCTGCCTGCTGAATGGAAATCGCGCTTAGAATACTTGTTATACCAAACCGGGCTAAGAGCCAATAGGGAGGAACTCACCATGCAACAAAAAATTCTGGGGCATCTAAGGAATTCTCTAATGCTGCTGTGCTGTTGGGCAATAATGCCAACTAATTCTGTTCAATCTGCTGCCCCACAACTACCCCTGGTTTTTCCAGATCCGACCAATAGCCCTGTTACTTATGATACCGAACCGCTAGATGTTGAAATGTTGAAAGATTTTGGCTTGCGAAAAAGCTCTGATGTGATTACGGCTGATTCGATCGAACGTTTTCCAGTATTTCGCAAAAGTATGCCCAGCCTTTGGTGGACTCAAGATCAGCTTCCTAATAAACTCGTTTTAAACTGGTTGGCTTACCCTCAAAAAAAGCGCATTGATTTAGTGGTAAATCCTCAATTTTGGAATAATTTAGAGTACCTAGAACGCTATCAATTAGTAAATAGATATGGCTTAGTAGCGCGTCGATATGGTTACAACATACGTATATTTAACCTGAAATTTAGCGAAGCCCAGCCGATCGTTGCTTACACTTGTTCAGCAGTGGTAGCCACTTCAAGTTGTTATATTCAATGGCAAGAAATAAATCAACGTAGTTTGAAACCAAACACTGGTAGATGACCATTAGGGATGTTACGAACAATACTTAATTTGAAGATTTGTTAAGTTATACTAAGAGAAAACGAGGCAAATAGCGGCCTCTGTTCCGATAGACCACTGCGTTTGGGAGAATAATCTACGATAAACTGAAATATAAATTTATTGTTAAGATACTATTGGACGCAAAAATAAGCAATTAAGCTTAACTTGTTTAGAAAACCATTTTAATTTTAACTTTAACTGGTTGCCAACACTTGCTGGATTCTTTTCTCAGCAAGACATATACCTTATTCAAAAGAGATTTCCGAGAGCAATTTGATTGCATCTCAAAGGAAGTTTGGTAGTGAAGCTAGCAGAAGCAAAATTGCGATTTAAGCCTCACTATTCTACAGTGACTATTGCTCTTTACCTGTGGACTCCTAAAGTAAACAACCAAAGAATGATATTGCAAAACACTGTAGAAGTAAGCCCATCATAACCTTAAATAATTTCGATTAAAAACTCAGGAGAAAATCATGAGAATCGCCCAAATCGCCCCCTTGTGGGAGCGCGTGCCACCTCCAGCCTATGGCGGAATTGAACTTGTGGTTGGCTTGCTGACTGATGAGTTGGTGGCGCGCGGTCATGAGGTAACGCTGTTTGCATCTGGCGACTCGATCACTGATGCCAAGCTGTCAGCGATCCACCCCCAAGCCTTGCGCCTTGACCCAGATATCAAGGAATACGGAATTTATGAAATGCTGAACTTGGTCAGCGTTTACGAACGAGCAGAAGAATTTGATATTATTCACTCTCACATGGGTTGTTCGGCGTTGCCTTATGCCAAGCTGTGTAAAGTACCGACAGTTCATACTCTCCATGGTATTTTTACTCGCGACAATGCCAAGATGTACTCCTATGCCAAGGATCAGCCTTACATTAGTATTTCTAACTCCCAACGGGAACCACAGTTAGACTTGAATTGTGTTTCTACCGTGTACAACAGCATTCGGGTTAGCGATCACAAGTTCTTCCCCCAGCCAGATGAGCCGCAGTATCTGGCTTTTTTAGGCCGCATGTCTCCCGAAAAAGGCCCCCATCATGCGATCGAGATTGCCAAACGAGTAGGTATTCCCCTCAAAATGGCAGGCAAAATTGACCCTGTAGATGAACAGTTCTACAACGAAGAAATTGCGCAGCACGTAGATGGCGAGTTCATTCAGTTCTTGGGTGAAGCCAATCACGAGCAGAAAAACAACTTGATGGGTCGGGCTTATGCCACCTTGTTCCCTATCACTTGGCGCGAACCTTTTGGTCTAGTCATGATCGAGTCGATGGCTGCTGGAACACCAGTAATTGGAATCGAAATGGGTTCAGTTGGTGAAGTAATTTCTAACGGTGTCAGCGGCTTTGTCTGCCAGAACGTAGATGAATGCGTAGATGCCGTAGCCAAAGTAGCCAATATCGATCGGCAGTCTTGCCGGGACTATGTGGCTCATAAGTTTGGAGTACAAGCCATGACCAACGGTTATGAAGCCGCTTACCAGGCCATCATAGACGAAAAATGGTCTACGAATGGTCATAGCAAAGCAATTCGCGCTCTATCTTTGGTCTAACCAAAGATCGGGTCTGAGTTTTAGCAGCATAGCAGCCCCAAAATACTGAAAAGTGTCCGAGGCTGCTTTCTGCGTACAGTAATAAAATCGAGGTGTTAGTATGTCGCTAAAAAACCGACAGCATTTACCGGGGTTTACTAAAACCAATCCCCTGGCTTTAAGTTCGATCGATCGATCCCGTCCGGCGATCGCCTTAATCTCGGAGCATGGAGATCCCGCTGCAGAAGTAGGCAAAGAAGCCGCTGGAGGACAAAACGTTTATGTCCGTCAAGTTGGTGAAGCCCTCGCATCTTTGGGTTATCAAGTAGATATGTTTACGCGCAAGGCTAACCCCTACGATGCAGAAATTGTTCAGCACAGTCCTTCTTGTCGCACCATTCGTTTGGTGGCTGGGCCGCAATCCTATGTTGCTCGAGATGAAATGATGCCCTACATGCCAGAGTTTGTGGAAGCATTATTGCGTTTTCAAACTAAGCATTCGATGAACTACAAAGCCGTTCATACCCATTACTGGATGTCTGGTTGGGTGGGAATGCAACTGCGCAAGCATTACCCGGTAAAGCTAATACATACTTATCATTCTTTGGGCGCAGTTAAATATCTGTCAGTCCCCGAAATCCCGGAAGTTGCTAGTCAACGGTTGGCGATCGAAAAAGACATCTTAGAAAACTACGATTGTGTGGTGGCTACTAGTCCCCAAGAACAAGATGACCTGCGTCAGTTGGTTTCCACAGCAGGTAATACTCAGGTAATTCCCTGTGGAACTGATGTGGAAAATTTCCAAATTATGTCTAAGCCGGTAAGCCGCGAGACGCTGAATATTGACCCTCAAGATAAAGTGATTTTGTATGTAGGTCGCTTCGATCAACGTAAGGGCATTGAGACCTTAGTACGCGCCGTCGGTCAAATCTATGCCCAATGCGATGATGCTTCTTTAGATTTAGATCGATTGCGGTTAGTGATTGTGGGTGGTAGCGACCCCAACCAGTCTGATGGTCAAGAGCGACTGCGGATTGAAGAGTTGGTAGCTGAGCTAGGCATTACTGAGCAAACCGATTTTGTGGGGATGGTGGGTCATGATCGACTACCCCTCTATTACTCGGCTGCCGATGTCTGTGTGGTGCCCAGTCACTATGAGCCATTTGGGTTAGTGGCGATCGAGGCCATGGCCTGCGGTACTCCAGTAGTCGCTTCGGCAGTGGGTGGCTTGAACTTTACGGTGGTGGCCGAAGAAACTGGCATCTTAGTACCTGCCCAAGATGTAGATGGTTTTGCCCAGGCGATCGAACGTACTTTGGTCGATCGCTTATGGGCACAAAAAGCCCGTAAAAAATCTGCTCAAAGAGTCCTCACTTACTTTAGTTGGTCTGGCGTAGCTCAACAGCTCAGCGATCTGTACAAAGAGCTTTTGGCAGAACCTAAACTGTTACAAACAGCCGCACTCCCAGCCAAGGTGGTTAACTTTAGGGTTTCGTAAGCTAATATAGAGGCTGGCTAACTAGCCAGCCTTTCCTTGCCAAATACCTGAGAATTGGCAACGCTCTCCGCAGCGATTTCACCTTAAGCAATGTCACAGTAGCTGGATATGTCTACGTACACCGCCGAGTCACTCAAAGCCGAACTGCACGATAAGGGGTGGCGGCTAACCCCCCAGCGAGAAGTAATCTTAAAGATTTTCCAAGATCTGGAGAGCGGCAAACACCTAAGCGCCGAAGATCTCCAGGGAGTTTTGGATACTGCTGGTCATCAAATAAGTCTTTCGACTATTTATCGCACCGTAAAAATGATGTCGCGTATGGGCATTTTACGGGAGTTAGAGCTAGCTGAGGGACATAAACACTATGAAATCAACAGTCCCGCTCCCCACCATCATCACCATTTAATTTGTGTTTCTTGCAATAAGACGATCGAGTTCAAGAATGACTCGATTCTCAAGATTGGCAACAAGACAGCCCAAAAAGAAGGCTACCATCTGCTAGATTGCCAAATGAGTATTCATGCTATTTGTCCCCGCTGTCAGCGATCGATCGTTTAAATCTGAGATCGGACTACGCTTGTCGTCGGGATATTGCCAAAGGGCAACGCTACGCGTACCGCTAGGTCGTTCGTAGGACTTACGACTCCGCTCACCCAAATGGATTTTTAGTTTCCCGGATCGCGCTCTAAGTTACCACTTTTTAGCCAGCCTTCTAAAGTACCATCGCTGTTTCTAATCTGTACCCAGGTTTTTTCGGTGTTTTCTTGCATGACAGTGACTTTTTCTTTGAAGGCTACGCCACCAATTTTGGCGCTGCTGTCAGTACCTTCTTGGCGTAAAGATACACCTTGTTCCCAAATGACGGTGGCACCATAAGCGCCAGCGGGTAGGTCTTTTTCTTCTTTTTCTTTTTTGGGTTCAGGTTTTTCTGATTCTGTTGGTTTCGGAGTGGCGATCGGTTTGGGCTTGGGCTTGGGTTTATTCTCTTCGGCAAACTGCGGGCGCTTGGGTTGCACACTGAGATTAGTCGTAAAAAAGTAGTAACCTCCAGCACCAGCCATGGCACCTAAAGCAGCTATTCCTAAAATCACGCCGAGTAAAAATTTGATTGCGCTAATCATTGGTGGTTGCCTAAAATATTGCCTTGACGAGATGCCAGCCTTGCACGGCCTGAGTTTGCCCATTCTTGCAAAGCGTTAATTTGCTCTTGGGCGGTGACTGCTAGAGGGATAGTTTGACTAGCAGCTTCCAGAATATCATTTGTGGTAAAGTCTCGGTTCTGACTAAAGCCAATATGCATGGCTTCCACTAAAATTTGTTCAATTTCTGCTCCCGAAAAACTGGGGGTTTCGGCGGCTAGTCGATCGAGGTCAAAGTCTCTTAAGTTCTGTGCTCGCACTTTTTGGAGGTGAACAGCAAAGATCGATCGGCGTTCACTCTGACTGGGTAGACCGACAAAAAAGATTTCATCAAACCGCCCTTTGCGCAGAATTTCGGGGGGCAGGGCTTGG
>JANOXZ010000838.1:0-1587 GCA_031418695.1 Synechococcales cyanobacterium VAR_35_metabat_10 | reverse complement strand
ATCCCGCCGACGATCAACCTCACGACGCCCGATCCCGAGTGCGACCTCGATTGCACGGCGGTCGTGCCGGTGAAGCGCGAGGTCCACGCGGCGCTCTCGAACTCCTCGGGGTTCGGCGGCCACAACGTGAGTATCGCGCTCAGGCGCGTCATCGAGTGAGCCTCCTGACGGCGACCGCGCTTTCGATCCCGCTCGAGCGCATCGCCGATCCCGTGGTGCGCGCCATCGCGGAGAAGGTCGGCGCGGGAGAGCGCCTCGACCGTGCCGACGGCGTCGCACTCTTCGAGTCGCCGGACCTCACGGGGATCGGCCTCATCGCCGACGCGGCGAACCGTGCGAAGCACGGCGATGTGGTCACCTTCGCCTCGAATCAGCACATCAACCCGACCAACATCTGCACGCTGCGCACGACCTGCGTGTTCTGCGGCTACGCGCGCCTCCCCAAGGAAGCGGGCGCGTACCGCTACACGCTCGACCAGGTGATGGCCGAGGCACGTACCGGCAACAACGGGATGACGAAGGAGTTCCATATCGTCGGCGGGCTCGACATGCAGGCGGGGCTCGAGTACTACACGACGATGTTCCGCGCGCTCAAGGCCGAGCTGCCGCATGTGCACATCAAGGCGCTCACGGCCGTTGAAATCGCGCACATCGCGCGCATCGAGAAGCTCTCGTGGGCCGAAGTCCTCACGGCGCTCCGCGAAGCGGGTCTCGACACGATGCCCGGCGGCGGCGCAGAGACCTTCAGCGCCGCGGTACGAGAAGAGATCGCCCGCAAGAAGCTCGGCGCGGCCGACTACGTTGGCGTGCATCGCACCGCGCATCAGTTGGGCATCCGCACCAACTGCACCATGCTCTACGGCCACGTTGAGACGTATGCCGACCGCATGGAGCATCTCCAGATGCTCCGCGATCTCCAGGACGAGACCGGCGGCTTCCTCGCTTACATCCCGCTCGCCTATCACCCCGACGACAATGAGCTGGGCAAAAAGCTCAACCGTCAGGGCATCGCGACCAGCGGCGTGGACGACCTGAAGAACCTCGCGGTCGGTCGCCTGTTCCTCGACAACTTCTCGCACGTGAAGAGTCACTGGATCATGGTCGCCACCGCGCTCTCGCAGATTGCGCTGCACTACGGCGTGAACGATCTCGAGGGGACAGTGGTGCGCGAGAAGATCTACCACGCCGTGGGCGCGCAGACGCAGCAGGCGATGGCGCTGCCGGACCTGCTGCGGCTCATCCGCGGAGCGGGAAAGGTGCCCGCCGAGCGCGATTCCTTCTACAAGATCATCCGGACGTTTGACGGCGACGAGGATGCGGAAGTGGAGGGCATGGAGAGCCTTCATCCTTCGTCCTCCATCGAAGTTGCCGTTCCATGAAGGTTGGCCGAATCCCCTACATCAACTGCTTCCCGGTTTACGGGGGCGTTGATCGGGGTGTGGTTCCGCTCGCTGCCACTCTGGTGGATGGCGTTCCCACGGCCTTGAATCGCATGATGGCCGAGGGGACGCTCGATGTCAGCGTCGTCTCGGCCGTTGAGTATGCGCGCGACTGGGAGCGCTACCTCCTGCTCCCCGACCTCGCCAT
>JANOXZ010000837.1:0-3177 GCA_031418695.1 Synechococcales cyanobacterium VAR_35_metabat_10 | reverse complement strand
CTCCTCAAGATCAGCCTCATGAGCAGTTTGCTTTCCCTGAAGAAGTTCTACCTCGCGGTAACGCATTGTAAGACTTTTATTAAGATTCTTTAGATTTCTAAAATAAAAACCTTTCGCAGCAGCGGAGGGTTTTTATTTTCTTAATAATATTTTCCAATGGTATTCATGAGATTTATGGATTAATAGAAGAATATAAACTTGTGGATACTGTGTGGTTTTAGATTGATCCCCGAGTTTAGATAGGCGATCCTATTAGGATTTTCGTTTTTAGCTCGCGACCTTTACTTGCTTTACCCTTTTTACAAAAATCGATTATTTAGGAACCCAACTTAATGAGAAACCACAAAATTAATTGCTCTAACTGCGGCAGCGATCGAGCGGAACGCCATTATATTCCTGACTTGGAGCTAGTGCGCAGTCAATGTCCAGCCTGTGACTACCTGTTAGTGACTTGTGCTGCCACTGGTAAGGTAATAGAATCCTATGCACCCGGAATCTCGGCTGTTCGTGTCAGATAGCCTAGCTGTGGGGCTGAGGGAATGATAGAATCGTAAAGAATTGTAGAAATTGTCACCTCATCCCCCCATCCGCTCTATATGGCCGTGCAGATTCTGGTAGAAAAGAAAAAATTAGATAAATCGCCCCTCAGCATTCACAAATTGGGCGATCGAATACTCCGGCAGCCAGCTAAGCGAGTCAACAAAGTTGATGACGAACTGCGCCAAACTGTGGTGCAAATGCTCCAAACCATGTACACCGCCGATGGCGTAGGCTTAGCCGCTCCCCAGGTAGGTATCAACAAGCAATTAATTGTGATCGACAGCGATCCAGAAAATCCGTCAGTGCCACCATTGATTTTGATCAACCCAGAAGTCAAAAATCGGGGCAAAGTCTTGGCCAAAGACCAAGAGGGCTGCTTAAGTGTACCCGGCGTCTATATGGATGTAGAGCGCCCCGAAACCGTAGAAATTTCTTACAAAGACGAAAATGGCCGTCCTTGCCACCTAAAAACTGATGGCTTTTTGGCGAGGATCATTCAACACGAAATGGATCATCTCAGCGGTGTGTTGTTTGTTGATCGCATCGATGACAGCCTCACCCTCACTGCTGAATTAAAAAAACATGGTCTTTCCATTCAGGCCGTTCAACCCATTGGTTCAGGAGTTAGTTAGTGTTTAATTACACCCCGTTGGGGAGCATTTGTCTGTTAGGAGCTTGTATTACGGCGATCGCTGCCGTGGGTTCAGTGTTTGAACTGGCTTCTGGCACCCCAGAATACGGCACGACCATTACCGGGGCTATTCTGGCAATCAGCGTTCCCCTGACTGTCGGTTTGTTTTATGTCGCAGTTCGCAGCACCAATGCTGTAAATAAGTAATTGATTGTACAGCGTCACTGTTTTACCAGAATTGAAAGTTCCTTTCAACTAAAATGGTTTGAATATTTGTAAGTACTTTTTAGTGTGAGGAATAATAATGGATTTAGATATTCAAGCAAAGATTGAGTGGTTGATGAAAACTCTAGGGTATTGGAGTTATCTGCCAATATGGTTTGTAATTTTTGCCGAATCTGGACTCTTCTTCGGATTTTTTCTCCCCGGAGATAGTTTGTTGCTCACCACTGGCTTTTTATGCTATGCAAATCCAGGAACTTGGAACATTGCTGTCATGTGCTTTGGCAGTTTTGTGGCTGCGGTCTTAGGCGATAACGTAGGTTATTATACCGGCAAAAAGTATGGTCGGGGACTGTTTGAAAAAGAAGATTCCATAGTATTTAAGAAAAAATATTTGATCGCTGCCCAAGATTTTTATGAAAAGAAAGGACCACTCGCTGTTGTTGCCGCTCGGTTTGTGGCAATTGTGCGCACTTTCGCTCCGATTGTAGCTGGCGCTGCTGCCATGAACTATAAAATATTCATTACTTACAATGTCGTAGGTGGGTTTTTGTGGGCTGTGGGTTTAAACCTTGTAGGCTATTTTGCAGGTGAAGCACTAGAAAAAGCTGTAGGCAAAGGCAATGTTGAAAAATATCTGATATTAATTACCTTGGGTGTGATTTTACTATCTTTTATTCCTTCGGCAATTCACATAGCCCAAGAAATGAGAAAAAACAAAAAGCATTAATTTTGGGTGAGGCTGCACACTCGGCCAACCTCATCACAGCAAAATTTACTTAGTCCTTTAAGTAACAACACAGCAGTCAAAATTTGGTGAGTCACGATCGCCACCAAAACCACCACTTGATAAGCCGCTGCTAATAGTGGAGTCATCCCCGCTAACATTGCTCCAGCCATCCAGCTTGGCACTGTCACCAAACCCGTCAAAGCCAAAGTTTGCAGCGCTGGTTGTAGACTTTGGTAAATAGCTTGGCGTTGATAGACCTGTAACCATTGGCTGCCCGTAGCTCCCAAGCTCAACCGAGTTTCGATCGCTCCCTGTTCTCGCTGCAAAGACTCCAAAAACCTTTGACCCACCGCAATGGTCACGGGCGGACTAGCTGCCATTAACACCCCCACTAACATTGGCAAATAGCTAATCGAAATCTGGCCACGACCCACCAGCAAATAAACATAGCCCACTACGAACCCAGTACTCAGCAAAAATATCCCAAAAATCAACGGCAACAACTGCTGCCAAGATTTACCTAACCGACTGCTAGTGGCTACTGCCACCACAAATATTAAAACGAGGGAACCGATCGCACTTGCCCAGGGCTGATCACTGCGCACCATCAGACTAAAAAAGATCCCCAGCATCAAGACTTGCAGAGCTGCTCGCGCTATCGAGAGGAACAATTGCCCGAGTAGCTTCATCCTTAACCACAGCAGTAACCCGGCAGCAAAAGCCACCAAACCGCCCACCGCAGTCAAATCGATCAGACTTAATTCAGGTAATTTTTCCACGAGTACTCAATTGTGGGTTAGCCACGGTTAGAATAGTTTACATATTTTCGGACGCAAACATAGTGAGTACCATTCCCCCCTTAGACCTCAAGCGACAATATCAGACGATCGGAGCCGAGGTAGATGCCACTGTGCTCTCGGTTTTAGCCTCTGGTGCATATATTGGTGGGCCGGGGGTGCAAGCGTTCGAGCAAGAATTCGCCAAATATGTGGGTACCGCTGAGGCCGTGGGTTGCAACTCTGGCACGGATGCTTTGTATTTGGCCTTAAAGATT
>JANOXZ010000836.1:0-2547 GCA_031418695.1 Synechococcales cyanobacterium VAR_35_metabat_10 | reverse complement strand
TAATGCTACGACGCAGAGCAGGCCAAGCTTTTGGCAAAATAACCGAATTTGATTCATAAGGGTAAAAAATAATAATTAGAAAATAATCTTTCCCTAAAATACAACAGAATTAGGGAGTAAGTCATAGCCTTAGTTCAGACTAGGCAAAATCAGGATAGACGCAGGACTCAGCAGAATGGTTTAATGAGTGCTGAATGTTCAATAAAAAATTATTTAGGAGAGTTTTATTATGGCTTTGCTTATATACGTTGGTTTTTTGGGCGCAATGGCCGTTGCTGCTGTTGCTCTGTTCTTTGTGTTACGCACTGTCAAAGTCATCTAATCAAAAAACCAGGAGTCGCCGCCTAGCGGCGATTCGGCCTTCACCTCATCCACCTTTGTTTTTACAGAAATGAAATCTTATCTCGCCGCCGCCGTTCAGATGACTAGCTCCCCCAACCTGGAACAGAACTTGGCGCAGGCCGAGGAGCTGATCGATTTGGCGGTGAGGCGCGGTGCTGAGTTGGTTTCTTTGCCAGAAAATTTTGCTTTTTTGGGTCAAGAAGGAGCCAAGATTGCCCAAGCTAGCCAGATTGCTATTTCCACTGAAAAATTTCTTAAAACTGCTGCCCAAAAATTTCAAATTACTTTGCTGGGTGGTGGTTTTCCCACACCTGCTGGCGAAAATCAGGTTTACAACACAGCTTTGCTGATCGGTCCCGATGGTCAAGAGCTATCGAGATATCAGAAGGTGCATTTATTTGATGTGGATCTGCCTGATGGTAATACTTATTTGGAATCTAAAACAGTGAAAGCTGGTGATGAGCTACCAGGGGTCTATAAATCGGCAGAGCTAGGGAATTTAGGTCTGTCGGTTTGCTATGATGTGCGCTTTCCAGAGCTGTATCGGCATCTTTCTAAGCAGGGGGCTGAAGTATTATTTGTACCGGCGGCTTTTACGGCTTACACCGGGAAAGATCATTGGCAGGTGTTGTTGCAGGCTAGGGCGATCGAGAACACCTGTTATGTCTTAGCTCCAGCTCAGACTGGGAACCACTATGCCATGCGCTACACCCACGGTCACGCCATGATTGTGGATCCCTGGGGGGTAGTGTTGGCGGATGCTGGTGATGCTCCTGGCGTGGCAGTGGCAGAGATTTCACCTAGTCGATTGGCTCAGGTGCGCCGTCAGATGCCTTCTTTGCAGCATCGGATGTTTGGTTGATTGAATTCTTGCTACTCTCCGGCCTCAACGTTTCCCCACCGGCTGGGGTTGACTGGTGAGAAACGTTGGGGTTTGCGGGTTTTAGGTTAACTTGGTAAAAATATTTGGTCTGTCCAACTGCCATGGAGTCCGAAGGGCAAATGGTGGGGGAGATGGAGTTTGGCAATTACCGTTAGATCTTGGGCATCGAGGATGACGATGTCAGTGGCATCTCGATCGGCTTGATAAACCAATGTCACTACCCAGCCATCATCTTCGGTGGCTGCTTGGGGCTTGGCGATGAACTGTGGCTCACTGACGAAGCCGTGGGGAGCTGCTGACCAACTAATAGTCTCTTTGGTTTGCAGATCGGTTTTAATGATTGCTTGCAGCGGTGCGTTCCCGGTTTCAGTAGCCGCAGCTCCTAAATAGTAATAGCGACAGTTTTGGCCAACCTGAGCGGGATTCATAGTAGGGAATTCGCAGCAGCGAGATTCGATGAGTTCCCGATCGACCTTTCCAGAAGCAAAATCTAGCTGGAAGCGCCAGAGCTGTCCTGGATCTAAACGATCAAAGTTAGTCTCACGGAAATCCTTATCTGGCTCTACTTCCGGGAAACTACCATAGGCGATCGAGTCGATCGACAATCCATCGGCAGTTTCAAAAGCATTGGCATGGTGGAACACAAAGCCCGACTTGCTTTCAAATACTTTGACTAGATCTTTGCCATTGCGGGGAATTACCAAAATTTTGGTAGCTTCGCTGGCCTTAAATTTCACGCACTCTCCGGCTCCTTTAGCACCCAACAAAAATGGTAAAGGATTGAAGCCTACTGGGTTCTGGAAGAAAATACAGTAGTTAGGGGTAATTGCAAAATCATGGATAAATGCAAAACCGGGCACGACATGTTCGTAGGTGGTGTCTAGCTTGCCCGATCGATCGAATTCAAATACTTTAACGGTGGTAGATAAGCCTGTTTTCAGCGCAAAATTCACCAACTTACCCACCGGGTCAATCCGAGGATGAGCTGCAAAAGCGTCTCCGGGCTGTAAGACCCCATCCAGATAATCTAAACCAACTGTTTCCAAGGTTTCTGGTAACAACCGATGTGGTTCTGCTGCTTCCCATAAAGCCAAGAGCTTACCACCCCAATAAATTACATGGGTATTAGCAATATTTTTCAGCTTAATATCGAAAGCATTGGCCAGCCAGCCACCGGCTTTGGCGGTGCCAAATACTCCTCGGAATAAAAACTTATTGGCGGCTTGCTCAGCCACAAAGCCTGCTGTGCGCACATAGCGGTTGCGGAAAAATGCTTTGCCATCTCGAAAGCCAACTGAACAAATCATCCCATCCCCATCAAA
>JANOXZ010000835.1:0-8621 GCA_031418695.1 Synechococcales cyanobacterium VAR_35_metabat_10 | reverse complement strand
ACTTACAAAATATGGCAAAGCCACATACTAACAAAATATGGCATAGCCACAAACTAAACAAATATGGCAAAGCCACAAACTAACCAAATATGGCAAAGCCACAAACTAACCAAATATGGCAAAGCCACAAACTAACCAAATATGGCAAAGCCACAAACTAACCAAATGTGGCAAAGCCACAAACTAACCAAATGTGGCAAAGCCACAAACTAACAACAGTCAGATCGGCTCCTGCCAAAATCAATATTGGCCAGAAGCTCACACAGCAGCTAGAATGTCAGAGGTCTGCAATCCAAGCCACCTCAGAGGAAAACCACCATGTCAGATTTAGATCGCGGACTCATGAAATTTAAGGGTGCCGACAACCCGATCGTCATCGCCGTCTCCGCCGCCCTCGTATTGGGTACCATCACCGCACTAGTAGTTTGGGCGCTGCGCACCGCCTATGTTGTAGCCTAAGATTCAACCTTGAACAATATCCAAACACTGCCCGCCGAAGTAGTTCATCGCATCACCGCTGGTGAAGTCATCGACTCCTTAGCCGCAGTGGTCAGAGAACTAGCCGAAAACTCGATCGATGCCGGAGCTACCCGCCTCACTATTCAGGTGTACCCAGAACTGTGGCGAATTCAGGTGGCAGACAACGGGCGGGGCATGGACTTGGCTAACCTACAGCAAGCTGCCGCCGCCTACAGCACCAGCAAAATCACCGATTCCGATGATCTGTGGCGCATCACCAGCCTGGGTTTTCGGGGCGAAGCGCTGCACAGCATTGCCCAACTCGCCGACTTAGAAATCCTTAGCCGCAGCGCTGACAGCGGTTGGCAGATCACCTACAACCATCAAGGCAAAGTCACCAAAGCCGAAGCCACGGCGATCGCTCCCGGCACGATCATCAACGCCACCAATATTTTTGGGGAATGGCTGCCCCGTCGGGCGGCTTTGCCCCCAGTCAGTCAACAGCTCAAACAAATCCAAGCCCTGATCGGCAATCTGGCACTCTGTCATCCCCAGGTACAGTGGCAAGTCTGGAACAACGAAAAACCTTGGTTCAACATCAATGCCGTCCCTAGCGCCCGCCAAACCTTACCACAGATTCTGCCTCGGGTGCGAGTCGAAGACCTGCGCCAGATTGTCCTGAATATCTCTGACAGTATGGAAGGAGCTGATGACCTGGGTACTAGCCAAATTGAATTACTGCTGGGCTTACCTGATCGATGTCATCGGCACCGTGCCGATTGGGTGAAAGTGGCCGTTAATGGAAGAATGGTTACGGCTCCTGAACTAGAACAAGCGATCATGTCGGGGATGATGCGCACATTGCCTCGTGATCGATATCCGGTCTGTTTTCTGCATATCTATTTACCACCGGCTCAAATTGACTGGAATCGCCACCCTGCTAAGTCGGAAATTTACTTACATCGGATGGGTTTTTGGCAGGAGCAAATTAAAAAGTCGATCGAACAAATTTTGCGGCTCAGCTCTAGTGAAGAACTGCTCATCCCCACCAAAGTTGCCCAGCTTTTAACCGCCGCTGAACAACCTGGCGGCTACCAAGTACCCCAGCGGGAAGTCACCGATTCAGGCTTACAAAACTCGTTGGAACTAAAAGCCGTCGGTCAACTCTTAAACACCTATATAGTCGCTGAACATCCCACTGGTTTATGGCTAGTGGAACAACATATTGCCCATGAGCGAGTGCTATATGAAGAAATCGTTAGTGCTTGGCAGTTACAGGATTTAGAAACACCTTTGCTGTTGGCAGATCTGAGTGAAAAACAGGTCGATCGGCTGCAACAACTTAATTTAGACCTAGATATCTTCGGTGTTGGCATGTGGGCGATTAGGAGAGTTCCGCAACCTCTATTGAACCGTCTGGATCTCGCGGCAGCGATCATTGAACTTAGTCACGGCAATGACCTGACGGCGGCTCAAGTGGCGGTGGCCTGCCGCTGTGCGATTCGCAACGGCACAACTTTGAGTTTGCCAGAGATGCAGAATTTGCTGAATCAGTGGCAAAACACTCGCAATCCGCGCACCTGTCCCCACGGACGACCAATTTATTTATCGTTTCCAGAGTCAGCGCTTTCTCGATCGTTTCGTCGCCATTGGGTGATCGGCAAAAGCCACGGAATTTGACCAAAAAGTTCTCCTTGTTTGAAGAACTTTTTGCTCTATATTTATCCGATATTTTACCTAACCAAAAATGACATCGAAGGTGATATCTCCCGTCGAAGAATCACGCTTAATATTTGCCAAGCTTACATCAGAACTTGGCTGACCAGGAAATGATGTAGATATAGAACCAGTCTTAGGCAATGATGTTATGTTTTCAGCTCCTGGAAAAGGATCTCCAGTGTCACCTTGATTTAAATCATCTGCGGACTCTAACTGGTGCTTACCATCAGCCTGTATTAGTAATAGAGCTGGTGCATTAGCCGCAACTTGCTCTTGTGATTCATCCACTCTCCAAATTAGAAGTCCTTCTCCAGGTAGGTCAGAGTCAAAATTACTCTTAATTCGATTCTCAATCAAAAGATATTGCTTTGACTTATAGCTAGGACTAATAATTTTAACAATTTCCCCTAAAGTCGAGGTGTAAGGCTTTAAAGAAACCGTTGAATTCTGTCGAACTTCTTTTACCTGCAACCACCCATGCTGAGATTTATGCAGTCCGGCTGGGTGTGCTGGGCGCAATCCCTCACCATTATAAGATCCCCCTGCCATCAAATCCCATTTGCCAGAGCCATCCCACTCATTCCCGTCCTCATCATAGTTAGGATCATAGAAATCATCCCACTGAAAAGCGAGGTGTCCCAGCTCATGTGCACAAACACCCACCTTACAATCATGAGGTACCGTTAGGTACAGTGCTGCCTGTACTTGAGTAGAAACCTTTACTGGACTACGCATTTGCCACTTGTGCGACCAAATCTCTTGTTTTCGCAGAGATGGAGGCATAACCTCTGCTCCTCGACCAGCATGAATAATGAATAGTGCTGTGATAATACCCTGAGAAAGTTTATCTAAAGTATCTGGAAAATCAATGCCAGCAGCTAATGCCGCATTGACAGCATCTTCAGCAAGACGCGGTACGTTCTGCGGATAAGAATTCCATTCTGTTCCAGATTCGTTATTTGTGTAGTAGCTATAGAGTTGTGGCATCCTAAACCAGCCATGTACAAGCCCGGAAACATTCACTTTGCCCAGACTCACCTCCTGATAATAATCACGCATACTTCCTGTTGGATAAGTTCCATTAGAGAAAAGCATATCTTCATAGTGATTCATAGATAAAGCACCCGGACGATCTGCAAAATCAACTAATAAAACTTTGACTTGAAGTTCGCCAATAATTGGCTGAGTAGGTACTGATATGAGCACTGGTTTACTATTCTTTATCTTGACGGAAATACCATCATCCATCCCTTCAATAGCGATAGATGGATCTACATATCCGACGACTCGCAAATATTTTTTAAAGCTTATCTTTTCGGGTTTACCATATTTAAGGTATTCCTGATAAAGCATATAAACCACTTCTGGAGATGGTGGGACAAATTGAAGACTAGTACTCATGGTATTCTCCGGTTTTTATAATTGTAATTACACTCTATCAAATCAGCTAGAAATTTAATAATTACCACAAAGATAAAAAGCAAAACTATTAAGTGATTGTGGCTCTATAGCAGTCCTAAATTCAGACTCCAAATTGACCTATTGCAATGTAAGGCTTTAAGGCTAATCTAATCCGGCAACTCATTTAGGATCGCTATAATAAATCATGCATGGTTACTATGAATTATACAAACACTCTGGCTAATACACCCAATAAAGAATCAATTGCCATGAGTATATTGTTGACATTACTTAACGCATCCAATTCATTATTTACGTTTTTGACTCCATCTTTAAACTGACTTTCTAAGGATTCTAGTTTAAAAGCAATTTGGTCTAAAATTGCTCTTCGCAATTTAGATCTAGTGATCGCTAATTCACTCTTTAAATCAAAAAATTTCTTCATGTTTTCTGAATTTTGATCTTGAATATAACCGATTACTTTGGGAGAGCCTAAAATAAGCTCTATCTCTTCTATAGATTGAAGATATTTGTCTCTTGTTACTTTGTCTTGATTAATAGTTGCCATTATATAAACCTTGTAACTAATTTAGTAGGGGTGAACAAATGAGATTTTCTTGAATTTTCAAGATTGTGCTGACTTGTAAAATGTTAATTTTATCATTACTTTACGGGCTTGTTCTTTTCAACTATTTTAATAAATTCATCAGCTTCCTTGATGAAAGAGTCTATTCTCGCACTTGTCAGCTTGTCTTCCAATATTGCTTTGAAAACAGATTTAAATTCAGTAAGTGATTGTGATGCTTCTGTTAACTCTATGACAGTGTTAGAAGAAGTTAAGGTAGCCCTTCTTAAATTGACCCACTCACTTGGGTTAACAATTAAAGTTTTACTGATAATAGGTGGGATTACATACCTTATTTCTCTGGAATCTGTGATCGACCTAGTATCTACCTCAATTGTTCTACTTAGTTCAGAAATAAGCACTTCCTGTATTTCTAGAGCTTCAAGGATTACTTTGCCTCTCAACTCCAGTTCCTTTCTCAAGGTTTGACGGATTTGAGCCGAAATAGATATTTTGGCAATAGATGGGATGAAACTCTTAAGGATTGGTTCTTCAGCCCTTAGTCCGCCGCTTAATTTAGAGATGCTATCAACTATATTTTTAGTGCTATTACTAGCTGTATCTGGCGAATTCGAACTGGCTAAATCTTCTAATTTACTGAAATAATACCTTAATAATCTTGTTTGAGTAATTAATCTATTTACTGACTTTAATGTCAGTTTATTTTCACTACTCAAACTGTTATATCTATCCTTAGTGACATTGCTTCCTGATATATCTTCCGTCAATAGATCTTCAGATGTTCGGTCAACATTAATCTCCGCTGACTTCACAAGAAGTCCTTCAAGAGCCAATGAATATGTTCGACCAGCTTGGGAGAATTTTTTGTACTCATCTACACTAGCACCACAAGCACATAAAGAAGTTGCTACTATTGCGAAAAAGAGAGGAGACAGCATTTTTTTAAACATGGCGATATCATCTCGATAAATAGAGTGGATTAATTCGCATTGCAATACTTACACATAAGCACTAGTAAATAAATGTAACACTTATTTACTAGTACTTAAAACTTTTTAGGCTATCTTATGGGTTCATACACAATCTTACTCTGTCACCTAGTATAATCATTGATGCCTGAGAAATTCTCATTTTAGTTACAAAAATTCATTTCATCTTAGAAAAAAATTAGTCGAGTCATTCAAAATCGCTAATATTTGTCTAAGTATGGTGATTTCCCTCAAATAAAATACTTTATGTCGTAAGGGTTTAGTTGACTAAGCGGAGTCGTTTGCAAAGCTTACGCAAAAGCAAGAGTACGCTCATTCGCGGAAATTACCCAAGCTTGTCCGATCGACGAAAGCCGTAGCCAAATAATCCGCCGTATTTTCCACTAGGGGAATCACATTTTCGTACAGCATTCTTTTTGGCCCCAACAAACTTACACTGCCGATCGAAGTCGCCGTAGGGCAATAGCTGCTCGAAACCAAAGTACAAATCTGCATCGGCTCCCAGGCATTCTCAGTACCAATCCGAATCGAAATCTTTTCAGTGCCCATCGGCACACCGGGCACCAATGACTGCCAAATCTGGGCTGGCTCAGCCTCCAACAATTGCAGCAAATTTTGTACCTGTTGCAGCTCCGCAAACTCTGGCTGTCGCAACAAACCCGAAACTCCCCGCATCATCACCTGAGTACTGGGTAAACTACGTTGCTGTAATACTGTTACTAGCTTTTCGATCGCCGTTACACAGTCACTAAACCTATCCCCCAAAGCTTGCCAATCAATCAGCAACAGCTCCTGGGTCGATCGATTACACATCTGCCGATTCAACAAAGCCGCCAAATCAGCCAAATCAGCGTCATCCACCACCAGATCTAACACCACCGACTGGCTCTGGTAAGAATCAAACACCGCGATCGCCATTACTTTCTGCTCTGCTACCTGCACCAACTGCAAATGGCGCAAAGTCAAACTACTGGCCGCCGGGGGAGTGACGATCGCAATATAGCCGCTCAGGGTCGCCAAAATCTGCGCAGCTCCATGTAGCAAAGCTTCCAAGCTCCACTTCTCCCAATCTAACTGACTGGAAAGCGCCGACTGTACCTTGGTGCCCACCGTCAAATCGGGCTGAAGTAACTCATCCACATACATCCGATAGCCCGAATCAGAAGGCACCCGCCCCGCTGAAGTATGGGGCTGATATAGCAGTCCAGCTTTTTCTAGCAGCACAAAGCTATTGCGAATCGTGGCAGAACTAACTTGCAAATTGTATTCATCCACCAAAGCCTTAGAGCCTACTGGCTCAGCAGTGGTGATGTAATGGCGAATCGTCGCCCACAAGATTTTTTGTTGTCGCTGGTTTAAATTCATCTATCTAACACAAGCCGAAAACCGGCGGCCAACAAGAAAAAATATTTAAAGCAATAAAACTAATTATCCTTCTAAACAGCCAATTTTTGGTATTTAAATCAACAAAGTACTAATACCTAGGAATGTTGGGGTCAACTATTTGCGAATAGGCGGCAATGCCTCCAATCACATTATATAGATCGGTAAAGCCCTGACTGGCTAACCAACCGCACATCTGCGCCGATCGCATCCCATGATGACAGAGCACGATCGTCTCCACGGTAGGTTGTAGGCGCTGCTGAAGATCGATCGACCATTGGCCATGCTCACTGAGGGGTAGATTCATAAAACCGGGAATACTGGCAACAGCTAGCTCCTGTGGCTCTCGCACATCCACCAACTGACAGCAGCGATCCGGATCAGCGAGCTTTGCGGCTAGCTCAGTTACAGTGATCTCAAGGAAAGGTACTTCGGGCATAAAGATTCAGAAACTAATGACTTCCAGATTTTATACCCCTAAGGAACTTTCTCCCAAATCATCCAGACTATATAAATAGCCAGTTAAACGTTTTTCTCTAGTTTACTTTGCGATCTCCATTAACTTTTCAGGTACGAGTTACCATGCTATTCAAAAAATTCTTAGTTTTCGCACTGTTACTGCCAGTAGGCACCTTATCTGCTCTGCTACCCGCTTGGGGACAGACGCTTGCTCCTGCTAAATTTGCTCCTGGCTTTGTCCGTCAAGATGGGGTGCTTAGTGGTGCTACTAATGGCAGCTATTCTTTGAGTTCGATCGCCAAGTTTGATCGAGATCAAAACCCTTGTTTGGGCTTTTCTGGCAATACTCCTGATCATAAAATTTTGCTAGAAAAAGGCTTTGCCAAACTTAATTTTCAGGTAAATAGCCGAGGCAAAGATACCACTCTCATTATCAAAGCCCCCAATGGTCAAATCCTTTGTGGTGATGACACTGGTGCCAAAAAAGATGCTTCGATCGTGGCTAAAGATCTACCTAGCGGTGAATATGAAGTCTGGGTAGGCAGCATTGAACCGGGTAAACGCTGGAGCTATAGCCTGACTGTCAGTGAGAAATAGGGTTTAGCACGATCTATCCTGAGGGAGTTATTTCGATAACTCCCCCAATCTTTTGGCCATTTCAGCGGCAACACTGCAATTCGAATTTATATAACGAAAAATGTCTGTAGGGATTACTCGCCACCCTGTCACCGACTAAACGGGCTAAAATGGCATGTGGTGAAATTCTGAAAAAAGCAAAAAGTAAAGTGTTATCCAACTTGGTGGCTGACTTCCGCATTATTTTCGATCGCGACCCTGCGGCCCGCAACTGGTTAGAGGTCGTGGTCTGTTATCCAGGGCTACAGGCACTGGTGATGCATCGTTTTGCGCACATGCTGTATAGAATGCGGTTGCCCTTCATTCCGCGTTTTTTGTCGCATATTGCCAGAGGTTTGACCGGCATTGAGATTCACCCCGGCGCGCGGATTGGCAAGAGCGTGTTTATTGACCACGGCATGGGCGTGGTGATTGGTGAGACTGCCATTATTGGTGACTTTGCCTTGATTTATCAGGGCGTGACTTTGGGTGGTACCGGAAAAGAAACTGGTAAGCGTCACCCTACCGTGGGTAAGAACGTGGTAGTCGGGGCAGGGGCCAAAGTTTTAGGTAATCTGAATATCGGTGACAATGTGCGGATTGGCGCTGGGTCGGTAGTGCTGCGAGATGTGCCTTCGGACTGCACCGTGGTAGGGATTCCCGGCAGAATTATTTATAAATCTGGGGTGAAGATTGCACCGCTAGAACACAATAGCTTGCCCGACTCGGAAGCCGAAGTAATTAGAGCCTTGCTTGATCGCATTGAAGTCTTAGAGTCTCGTATGGATCAGCTCACTCCACCGGAGCCAGCCAATGCTCCAGCTCGGACAATGCACGAGCAGATGGTTCATGATCGATCGGCTGCTCAATGCGCTTTACAAGATAAGACTATTCGTCAATTCTTGGATGGTTCGGGGATTTAGTTGTTTAAACTGTGATTGGTTGATCTTGCTCGTTGATCAATTCGACAAATCAATGATTTTTATTTGTAGGGTGGGCACTGCCCACGG
>JANOXZ010000834.1:0-17046 GCA_031418695.1 Synechococcales cyanobacterium VAR_35_metabat_10 | reverse complement strand
GATCAGTTTGAGGGAGTTTGTGAGGGCGAAATTTTACTAGCTCCCACGGGTAATGGGGGCTTTGGTTACGACCCAATTTTTTATGTGCCCACCGTGGGCATGTCTTTTGCCGAAATGCCTGCCGCCACGAAAAAACAGGTTAGTCATCGTGGTCGGGCGATGGCACTCGCTCATGCCAGCCTACTCCGGCTCATCGTCGTTTAGCCCAATAATTGCTGAAGACCGTCGCCGTCTGCGTCGATTGGCTTCGGCGCTATTCTCCTCGATCACTGCTGGAATGATTTCGGCTGGCTTAGGCACGATCACAGGCAACGGAGTGAGAGATAGTTGCTGAATTTGATAAGCATTTTCTGGCTCCAATTCTGGCTGATAGCCATTTTCTTGGTTATCATCTTCATTCTCCACTACCTGTGGTTCTGGTTCATAGGCAGTCACTATTGCCGGTGGTTCTGGCGGCAAGCTGCCCGGTTCGACCACTGTAACGATCGCCGTGCGCGGGTTGCGAATTTCTCGTTCGATTTTAATTAATGGTGAAACCCCAATCCAGGCATAGACCTCTTTTTCTTCATTGGTCATTTCTACTGAGATTCTTTCCGGTGGCTCGATCGGCATCCGCATGGGCTTCGCCCGCTGGGGCTTGAGACTAGCATCTTCTTCCTCGCTGAGCTGATTAGCCACATTATTGGCAATAGCTATGCTGTTCGATTCGGGTGTCTGCACCAAAATTGTGCCCAAACGCGGCACCACCCGAGGATTTTCTTCCCGAGCTGTGATTTCGGGTTTTTCGCCCCGTCGCCGCCGTCGTTTGTCACCGCGTATTTCCAGATTTTCTTCTTCTTCACTGGCTGGCTCAAAAGGGTCATTGCCGTGATCCCAAGTGCGTTGAATTACTGGTGGGGCAATATCAATTACTGGCGGTGGGCTATACCGATCGGCAGCTCCAAATCGATCAACATTCAGCGAAACATTTCCTTGCTCTCCGGGCAAATGTGCCAGATGACCTAAACCACCACATTGGGTACAGGTATGGCCAAATAGCTCGTAAATGTTTTGGCCTTGGCGCTTCCGGGTTAACTCCACTAGGCCCAGCTCCGAAAGCTGCGAAATCTGCGGACGAGCCTTGTCTGACCGGAGCTGCCGATCGAAGTGCTCTAGTACTTGCAGCTTGTCTTTGCGGTAATCCATATCAATGAAATCCACCACAATTACTCCAGCCAGGTTGCGCAAGCGCAGTTGGCGGGCGATTTCGGTAGCAGCTTCACAGTTTGTCCATAATACCGTTTCGCGGGAATTACTCGATCGAGTGAAAGAACCGGAGTTTACATCAATTACCGTAAGAGCTTCGGTGGGTTCAATAATAATATAGCCACCAGAAGGCAAGTCTACTCTGGGCTTCAATGCTTCACGAATACCCGCATTGATCCTAAAATATTCCAAGATCGACTGGCGTTCGCGATGGTGATCAATAAACAGTCCTTCTGGAGGACGACCGCTGCCACCTAAATATTGCTTGACCCGTTTAACAGCGTTGGGTGAATCGACCACTACTCGGTTCACATCGCTGGTATAAGTATCCCGTAGAACCCGCTGCACAAAGTCATCATCGCGGTTTAGCAATGCAGGAGCACGAGTAGCAGATTCAGCATCTTGTTCTACTTTCTCCCACTGACGCTGCAACCGCTCCAAATCTTCAATAATGTCTTCTTCACTCTTCCCTTCGGCTTCGGTACGAACCAATAGCCCCATGCCAGCCGGTTTGATCAATACGGCTAAAGCTCTTAGCCGGTTGCGTTCGGCTTCACTGCGCACGCGCCGCGACAGATTTACACCTTTACCGAAGGGCATTAATACCACATAGCGCCCGGGTAGACTGATGTTTCCAGTCAGACGGGGGCCTTTGTTGCCAGTTGGCTCCTTCATGATCTGTACCAGCACTTTCTGCTGTGGTACGAGCAAATCAGTAATTGCTCCGGCGCTGCGCCGTAACCTCAGTGGACCTAAGTCTGTGACATGGATAAAGCCATTGCGTGAAGGGTCGCCAATATTCACAAAAGCAGCATCAATACCCTGAACGATGTTGTCTACCAAACCCAAGTAAATGTCACAAACCTGATGCTGACCAGTAGAAACAATAATTTCTTGAATTTGATCTTCGGCAAATACTGCACCAATCCGGTGCTGCTCTGCGATGATGATTTGCTTTGACATTAAATTTCCTCAAAAATTTACAGCAAACTTAGGCATGAAGCATTGCGCTGCCTACTGCTGGATAAAAAATACATACATAGCTAACAAGTTTCGCTTCGCCTGCTAATCGGGACTGTGGCGGTCTGGGCCGAACTCGCCCAAAATGATCGAGCAGTCTATACCAAAGACCACCTGCAGTTGAATTAGCAAAAGTGAAAAAATTTGTTGGGGGTGGGGCTTTGCTCTCTATAGCTGTCGATCGATTGATAAACTCACGCGATCGTCCACACGGCTACCAGATATTTCCACTCACATCCAAGATTATACCCTGAATGATGCGGATCGCAGTCGCAGGCATTTTTCTATATAGATTGCTTAACCCATCGACCGTTATTGATTGAACCAGCCAATTCGTGAGCTGGTAAAGGCTTGCTAAAAAAGTAGCCCTGTACCGCATCACACTGCACCGATTCCAGAAACTGTAACTGTTCGAGAGTTTCCACTCCTTCGGCAATTACTTCCAGTTTCAGCTCCCGACCCAGGTTTATCACCATGCGCACGATGCCTGCATCGATCGAGCCAATGGTCAGTTCTTTAATAAAAGAGCGATCAATTTTCAGTCTATCTAAAGGCAGATGTTTCAAAGCAGCCAAAGAAGAATGACCAGTACCAAAATCATCTAAAGATACCTGTACACCAAGAGAGCGGATCTCTTGCAATACCTGCACAGCTAGCTCCAGATTACTAATGGCAATGCTTTCGGTGATTTCTACTTCCAAATATTGAGCAGCTAAGCCACTGTCAGTTAAAGCTCGCTGGACAGCTTTGACCAATCCGGGTTGTTGAATTTGTTTTACCGATAAATTAACAGCGATCGGGAAATAGCCTAAGCCTTCATTTTGCCAACGCTTATTTTGTTTACAGGCATTGATCAGCACCCATTCACCAATCTGTTCGATCGAACCGTTTTCTTCAGCCACCGGAATAAAATCTAGGGGGCTAACAAATTTCCCTTCGCTGTCATAGCAGCGCAGTAGAGCTTCTACCCCAATAACCTGACGGTTGAACAGCGAAATTTGCGGTTGGTAATGTAAGAAAAACCGCTCTTGATTGAGGGTGCCAATGGAATCGATCGCCTGGTACAAAATATTCTCAATCCGCAGCCGCTGCATGGCCTGAGTACAGATTTGGGAGCTGTAGGCTTCGTAGCGAACCCCATGCTGTTGGGCTAAACACAAAGCGGCATTGGCATGTTGCAATAATATTTCGGTATCTTCGCCATCGTAAGGTGAGACTGCGATCCCCATGGTGCCCTGTAAATACAAATAATTACTTTGCAGATGAGGGAAGCTCTCAGCAAATTCAAAAGGTGCAGCCAGACTATGAAAGATGGTGTCGCAGACCATGGCTAGCTCGGCGGGCTGAGAGCAAGAGGTAATCAAAAAGGCAAACTCGTCACCACTCCAACGAGCCAAAATATCACCCGGTCTTAAAGTGCGTTGTAGTCGGTTAGCCACCATTTGTAAAAGCTGATCGCCAATAGTGTGACCCAGACTATCGTTAATGATTTTAAATCGATCAATGTCGAAGAAAATAACCGCTAAGGTGGTACCGGTTTCTTGACTTTTAGCTAAGGCCAAGGTCAGTCGCTGCTGGAACAGCCAGCGATTGGGCAAGGTGGTCAGAGCATCGTAGTAAGACTGATGGCGAAACATACTCTCCACCCGCTGCTGCATAACTGCTGTATAGAGGTGAATCGTTAAGGCTTGGGCGGTTTGAACTTCGGCATCTGTCCAGTGATAACTGCCATTTTCGGAGCGAAACAGCGTTAGACAACCAACACACTGATGGTTATAAGCCAAAGGAATCAGCAGCATTGATCGAATTTTGGCCTGATTCAAGGCAAAATACAGCGGTTCTAGACTAGATTGCTGGTACACGTCTGATACGGCATGTACCATAGCTCGATGTTGTTCTTCTCCGGGCTGGCGCTCGTACATTACCTTTTGCCACAGAGCGTTTTGCTCAATATCGATCGAAGTGCTAGGCTGCTGGCCATAGGTACAAACTGGTAGCAGCTCACCACAGATTGCCGGTACAGTATAAATTCTGGCTCCATCGGCTTGGAAGGCAGTAGCAAGTTCGGCTAACAGACTTTCGGTATTGGTAGGGTCGAGGTCTCCTAACAGTTTACTGATGCCCTGGATCAGGTTGTCTTGATGGTTCTGCAACCGGGCACGGGCGACTAACTGGGCTTGGGCAATACCGATCGAGATTTGGTCGATCAAAATTTGGATGGTTTGGAGCTGGCGATGGCTAAAACGCTTTGATTGACGATGATGGCAGGCCAAGACTCCCCATAAATGATTTTGCTGGACGATCGGCACCAATAAGCAGCTCACTACCCCCATGGTTTTGAACTCAGCTTCGTAGCTGGGGTGGTTGGGTTGATGGTGTAAATATTCGCGGGTAATAGCGGGCTGATGATAGAAGGCGGTTTTGCCAGCTTGAGTATCTACTACCAACCATTGTTGTTGGCGCAATAACTCCCGCTGTTCGGGGGGAATATGACGAGCAGGCAGGCCGCCAACACTGAGGGCAGGCAGTCGATCATCTCGAATTGCTTCGGCAATTACTTCCCATTGATCGGTGTTATCTAACTGGTAAAAATTGGTGCGATCGACATCTAGTAACCGACGCATGGGTTCCACTACCCCGGTCAGTAGCTCCGAGACTTGTCGAGCATCACGAATCTGACCGACGAGCTGGTTGAGAAGCTGCTCGCTATCGATCGCTGGTTGAATCCAGGTAAGTCCGTAGTCACTAACCATAGGTGCTTGCTGAAATAAGTGAGTGGGAGTCAGCCTTTTGATATAGTGTTAAGTTGGCGTTTGATATAATTGGCCGGTGCTGTTAAACAAAATTCAGCTTTATTGCTTAAACATAATAAAGATAATATTAAATCATTACGACCATTTGCAACGATCCGGTCTTTATATGCCGTCTCCACTATGCCTATCTCTATTAAATCTTTAGACTCTACTTGGCAAGGCTTATGTGCAGCAGCAGCTAACAGCTCTGACCTCGCTACATTCACTCCTACATTGGCAGAAATCCCCGATTTAGTCCGGTCTGGTAAAAAATTGTTAATTGCCGGGAGCGGCAGTAAATTAGCTTGGGGCGGCTTAGTCCAGCAGCCCGACTTAGTGGTGCGCACGACTCAACTTGATCGACTAATTGACCATGCAGTGGGTGATCTCACCGTCACAGTAGAAGCCGGAATAAGTTTTCATAAGCTGCAAGCCCAATTAGCCACCGCCAACCAATTTTTACCTTTGGATCCATTGTTCCCAAATCAAGCTTCGATCGGTGGCATCATTTCCACTGCCGATACGGGCTCTTTACGCCAGCGCTACGGGGGCGTGCGAGATTTATTACTGGGCTTTAGCTGGGTGCGTCCCGATGGGGAAGTGGCCAAGGCCGGTGGCCGGGTGGTGAAAAATGTGGCGGGCTACGATTTGATGAAGTTATTTACCGGAGCCTATGGCACCCTGGGCATTATTCAGCAGGTAAGTTTGCGGGTGTATCCGCTACCGCCCGCATCTGGTTCGGTGTGGATTACTGGGGCTGGATCAGATTTAACGCAGTTGGTGGCCAAACTAGGAGCCATGAGCTTAACCCCGACCTCTTTGGATTTGCTGACAGCGAGTTTAGCGACTAAATCCCAACTAGGCGATCGAATAGGTTTATTAGCCCGGTTTCAAACAATCCCCGAGAGCATCACTGTCCAGAGTAATCAATTAATCCAGACAGCGCGGGAGCTAGGCTTAGATGCCGAGCTGTTGACCAAAGACAAAGAATCACAAGTTTGGCAAAGTCTACGATCGCTAATTATGGATTGTCGAGTAACAGCCAAAATTGGCCTCCGACCCACAGCCACAGTGAATTTCTTACAATCTTTTAGCACCACAGATCCAGAGCGCTTGGGTCTAATTCATGTGGGCAGCGGCATTGGCCTCATTGGTCTAACAGCAAACACCAGATCCACCGAGCTACTGGCACTGCGGCAGCAATGCGAGGCGGCTGGCGGATATTTATCGGTGCTAACAGCTCCCAACCAAACAAAACAACAAATGGAAGTTTGGGGCTATCAAGGAGCCGCCGTAGCCGTAATGAAAAAGTTAAGAGAACAGTTCGATCGAGAATCTATCTTCAATCCCGGCAAATTTTTTTGATAATTACTAAACCAAAACATCCTCTTCCATTGCTGTTCTTGCACCGATTCCTCCAACCAAAGAACCCCACTAGACCTCCACACCCCATTCCAAAACAAGAAATTTTGAACGAAGCCCAAAATCCTGCCCATCCCCAAATCCTAAAATCCTGATCCGAGTTGATATTTTTCCCGAAACCCGATCGAATTCCCAATCACAATAATGGCTGGGGCACTAAAACCAGTCTTTTGCACCTGCTCATTAATCGATCCCAAAGTCCCAATCAGCTCCTCTTGAGCCGCAGTAGTACCCCAGCGGATTAGAGCGATCGGAGTATTCCCTGTTAACCCCGCTTTCAACAACCGATCAACGATATATGGCAGGTTGTGGATGCCCATATAAACCACGATCGTCTCCGCACTTTTGGCGATCGCCTCCCAATTCACCGCCGGACGATATTTACCAGCCGACTCGTGGCCAGTCACAAAAATCACCGAAGAGCTATAGTCCCGATGAGTTAACGGAATCCCGGCATAGGCCGGAGCCGCAATCCCCGCCGTTACTCCTGGCACTACCGTAGTCTCAATGCCTGCTGTCAGCAAATCACCCAACTCTTCACCACCACGACCGAACATAAAAGGATCACCGCCTTTCAGCCTTACCACTGTCTCTACTTCCTGTGCCTTGGCAATCAGTAGTTGGGTGGTATCCGTTTGCAGCAAAGAATGCCGCCCCATCCGTTTGCCAGCATTGATTTTTTCGGTTTGTTCAGGTATTAACGCCAAAATCTCTGGGCTAACCAACGCATCATAAATCACCACATCGGCCATGCCCAAAAGCTCATAAGCCCTCATCGTCAACAGCCCCGGATCACCAGGCCCAGCACCTACTAAATAAACTTTGCCCATTATGGAAACTTTAAGATAAAGACCCCGCGCTCACATCTTGACCAAGCAACAATTGGCCGATTTTCTCAATCACCGTGGGTTCTTCACCCAATAAAGCAGTCGATCGAATGTGGCTGTGGGGGAACCGCAATTTTAGCTCACTAATGGCCGCCTCAATTGCTGTGGATGTCTTACCAGGAAAAAGAAAATAGAGCAAAACACCAATTTCGGTAGATTTAGAGAAGTTAGTAACTCGATTAGCCAAGGTCGCCTCTGGTGCAGTGGGTGGAAATATCGCCCAGAATGCCGGGGTTGATCGCATTTCTGCTGCCAAATCCAGCAAAAAATCACCAGCATGACGGCTACCATGCGCTAACAAAACAGTATCAGCCGGTAATCTATCGCGGATCGGCTGGAGGATGCTGGCCATGGAATTACCCAGGGGTTTTAACAGTACCAACTGACAACTGGACTCCAATTCTGCTTGTGCCTCCTCAATGGCTGCGGGCAGATCGATCGAAGAATGTACTCCCGGTGCCAAAAACAAAGGCAAAATTCGCAGTTCTTGGCAGCCAAGCTGACGGGCAAACACGGTAATTTGGTTGGTCAAGGAAGTCGGAGCTAGTTCTAAGTAAGCAGCTCCTACAGTGGCGGAGATCGATTGGGCACAGGCTGCCGCCACTCGATTGACTGACTGGGAAAAATATGGGTCGCGGCTACCATGGGCAACCAGCAAATAAGCGATCATTGGAGTTTCTCCGGTTAGACATCGATAGAGGAGGAGAGATTGACATAATAATTTACCAAAATCTCGTTAATCTCTCAAATCAGCTTACTGCAACAGTCTAAAGCAAATAATAGCTGCTATTTGGTGATTTGTATCGTATTACTCACACTACTTTATATATTCATGATACAGCTTTCCTAGTCTTTACTGTTAGTATACTTTTTAGACAAAATAAACTATTTTCGGGTTGTTATTCTGCCAAATATTAAATCAGTATTGAATGTTACAAAACTCTTGGGGAGTAATGCTTCAGTGGTCATTCTTTGAAAAATACACTTAAAATTGACAAGATTGATAATCGGGGTAGACATGACTATCGATATTTAGCTGTCTATGGTTGAATATTAAATCAAGGTTAAGTTTTTCCTGGTCATCTTAATATATTACACAAAGTATTTTTGAGTGCTTCACAACAAGGTATTAAATTTTATCTTTGAGGTTGATTTCACAGTCAAGCTTTCGTCAGAGTTCATCAGGACTCAGTTAGGGAAGGCGATCAAGTCATCTTTTCTATCAATATAACTAGATGTCAAGTCTGCATCGTGCATCAGCATAATTCCATCTACCTTACAGGATATCTAGGAAGCTAACATGTTAGAAAAGCTCCGGCGCATTGCAAGAAGCGATAAATCCACCACTTCTACCTTAGAGGTATTAGGAGGGGAGCAACATATCGTCTATCCAGATAATGAAGCAGCAGCAGACCACATGGTAGAAAATAACGAAGAATTTATCGCCCCGATCGACACCAACGATCCGGCAGCTTGGTATCACCAAGGCAACCTCTACCGTGACTCCCAAAGAATGGAGGCGGCGCTTTCTTGCTACTACCGTACCGTAGAAATGCAGCCGGAACGACAAGAGGTGTGGCAGAGCATTGCCTGGACTTTGGTAGCCCTTCAGCAATTGCCTGAAGCCCACGATGTCTATTGTCGCATTGTCGAAATGGATCCCCATAGCCCAGAAGGCTGGGCAAATTTGGGTTGGGTACAAAACCAACTCGGTCAGTATCACGAAGCACTGGTTAGCATTGATAAGTGTTTACAGATTTCCCCTCAAGACGACTTTGCTTGGGAACAGCGCGGCGATGGCTTGGTGGCGATCGGCTTATTTCCCGATGCTCTCTTGGCTTACGATCAAGTCTTAGAAATACGTCCCACCGACCACAGAGCTTGGAGCAACCGAGGCTGGGTCTTGTTCAATCTCAGTCGCTTAACCGAAGCCAAGCACTGCTACGAACGTTGTCTAGAAATTGACGGCATGGATCCCTATGCCTGGAACAACTTTGGCCAAGTGCTCTGTCAGGCCGGTGAACTAGAAAAAGCCGAAGACTGTTACCGGCAAGCGATCGATTGTGACCAAGAGTTTTATCAGGCTTGGAATAATTTAGGGGTCGTGTTATTTGAGCAGCGCAAATTTCCCTTGGCGATCGAATCTTACAAACAAGCAGTCGCCATCCAGCCCAGCTTTTACCAAGCCTGGGCAAATTTGGGTAAAACATATTTTCACCTTAACCGTCATGAGCCAGCCCTAGAAGCCTATGATTGTGCCCTAGGCCATCAACCAGACTTCTATCAGGGTTGGCATTACAGCGGCAACATTTTAGTTCAAATGGATCGGAGCCAAGAAGCATTGGATCGCTATGCCAAAGCCACAGCATTGGCTCCCCATTTTGTCGAAGCTTGGCGAGCACAGGGCGAAATCCTTTCCCGCATGGGTCAGCAACAAGATGCCCTGAGCTGTTTTCAGCGTGGTAATCAAGGCCACAATGCCAACATAGAAAACCTCCATGGAGAAGGAAAATCTTTCTTCCAGCTTGGCAAGTACGAAGAAGCGATCGAGTGCTATCAAAAAATTCTGAAGGTCAACCCGCACTATGCCGAAGTCTGGAATGACCAAGGTAAAGCACTGTTTCAATTGGGCAAATGCCCCGAGGCGATCGAAAGCTATCAACAGGCGATCGAAGACCGGCCAGATATGCCAGCCGCCTGGAATAATCTAGGCGTAGCCTGTTTTCAGCTTGGCAAATATCGTGATGCCATTAGCCATTATGAAGAAGCTTTAAGAATTGAACCGCAGTTTTATCGGGCTTGGTACAACCGAGGCATGGCGATGTTTCGCGCCGAGAACTTTGACCAGGCAAGGTTTAGCTATGAGCAATGTCTGAAGCTGCGATCGGAGTACCATCAGGCTTGGAACAACCTGGGCTACGTGTTAGCGCACATGGGCAACCACAAAGAGGCGATCAACAGCTATAACAAGGCATTAAAAATTCAGCCCGACTTTTACCCCGCCTGGTACAGTCGCGGTAAGTCCTTGGCCGAAATAGGTGACAACAGTGAAGCCCTGTCTAGCTTTGAATGTGCTTTGGAGCTAGAAAACAACGATGCTCATTTATGGTATTCCTATGGCCGTCTGCTACTAGCTCTAGATTCTTGGGATGGTGCTTTAGAAAGCTTCGATCGAGCACTCACGATTCAAGACCGGGAAGCGGATTTTTGGTACTGGCGCAGTCAAGCACTCTCTAAGTTGGATAACCACGCTGAAGCTTTAAATGGTTATCAAAAAGCAATTAACCTGGCTCCCGAGCGGGCAGAGTTTTGGCATGGGCGTGGTTCGGCACTTTCGGCGATCAGTAATTATAATGAGTCTTTGGCCAGCTTTGATCGAGCCATTAAACTCAATCCTGGTCTATACACAGCTTGGTATGAGCGCGGTAATTCGCTCTGTGCTTTAACTCGCTATGAATATGCAGTTTCTAACTACGAAAAAGCCCTGGCAACTGACCCAGAGTTTGCTCCAGCTCATCAAGGACGAGGTTTCGCCTTGTTGCAACAAGGTCATTATCAGAAAGCCATTGATAGCTTTGATCGCTCTTTGACCATCAATCCAAAGAGCTACATTACTTGGTGCCAGCGCGGTAATGCTCTCTGGCAAATTGATCGCCATGAAGATGCTTTGCATAGTTACCGGGCAGCGATCGAAATCGATGGCGATCAACAGATTGCCTGGTATTCCGAAGCCAATGCTCTGCGCCATCTACAAGAATTTGATTTGGCTTTGACTAGCTACAATCGTGCTTTAACCATTGCTCCCACCGATGCCCGCTGTTGGAATGAGCGGGGTTTGGCATTGTTAGGCAAAGGACAATTACCGGAAGCGATCGATAGTTACCGACGAGCTACTAATCTTCAGCCCGAATACCCAGAGGCTTGGCAGAACTTGGCGGCAGCTTTAGCAGATAACGATAACGTAGAAGAATCTTTAGATTGTTACCGAGAAGCGATCGCCCACAAACCTCAAGATGCCAAAAGCTGGTATGGCGTAGGTGAATTACTCTTGAAAAACAAACGGTGGTCGGATGCCGTCACTTCTTATCAGCGTGCCACCCAACTGGAACCCGATTTTAGCTTGGCTTGGTATGGTCAGGGCTTGGCTTTGGCCGGAATGCAGCAATGGTTGCCAGCGATGAAATGCTATGACCGTGCCGCGCGCCTGCTACCAGACAACTATGATTTATTTTTAGACTATGGTGCAGCTTGTTCCCAAATGGAACGCTGGCCTGAGGCTTTATCTTGTTACCAAAAAGCCACTACAATTAGCCAAAAGCTAGAACCATCCAAATGCTTTTTGGCTTGGCAACAGCAGGCCAACGTGCTATCTAAGCTCAATCAGTGGACAGAAGCTGCCGATGCTTACCGCACTGCGCTCTGCTGTAACAGGGGTAGCTATGATACTTGGTATGCTTATAGTATTGCTTTGGGCTATGCCGATCGCTGGCCTGATGCCTTAATTGCCATCCAAGAGGCCATGAGTAGTGAACAGCCCACTGGTAAATATCTCCATCAGCAAGGTGTGGTCTACTATCATCTGGGACGTTTTGAGGAAGCTATCACCAGCCTCAATACTGCTAACCAGCTTGCCCTTAGAGATGCAGACTGCTACAAGTATTTGGGTCGCGCCTATTTTGAATTAGGACGCTTAGTAGAAGCCACTGGAGCCTATCGACAGGCGATCGATCTAGATCCTTTTAATACCGAAGCTTGGTACTATCGCGGCGATTTGCTAGCGGTGCTCGATCGACACGAAGAAGCTTTAGTCAGCTACGATCGAGCATTACGCTGTCAGCCAGATCTTTATATGGCTTGGTATCAAAGAGGCAATGTTTTGTTCCAGCAAGAACAATTTGAAGAAGCCTTAACCAGCTATAAGCGCTGTTTGCAGTTGGCTCCTAACTATCACCCCGGCTGGTATCAACAGGGCAATGTGTTATTTAGATTGCAGCGTTTAGAATTGGCTCTCTCTAGCTATCAAAAAGTACTGAGCGTAGCACCCCAAGATTATTATGCCTGGAACAATCACGGTAATGTATTGGGTTGCTTAGGACGTTATCACGAGGCGATCGATAGCTACGATCGAGCTTTGGCCATTCAGCCTAATTTTTATCAGGGCTGGAACAATCGAGGTAAAGCTCTGTTTCATCTCCAGCGGTTTGCGGAGTCGGCTACGGCACACGGGCACTGTGTAACCATCAATCCTAACGATGCCGCAGCTTGGAGTTATCGGGGATTGGCCTTGCAGCAAATGCATCAGTGGCAAGAAGCGATGGATTGCTACACCAAGAGCACTGACCTAAATTCTCAAGACAAAGTGGTCTGGATGAATCGAGGCATTGCTTTGGGAGAGTTAGAACGCTACGACGATGCCCTAGTTTGCATCGAGAATTGTTTGGCGATTCAGCCGAGTTTTAGTCCAGCTTATTTTCAGCAGGGCAAAATTTATCAAGGTATGTCCAAGTGGTCAGAAGCCATTAATGCCTTTGAGCGTGCCTTATTTTACGATCCATCTTTCCATCAGGCTTGGATCCAAAAAGGCACTGTCCAAGCGCAGCTAGGGGAAGTTTCTCATGCCCTCGCCAGCTATCGACAGGCCACTAAAATTGCACCCCGCAGTCCTTTATCTTGGAATAGCCTCGGTGAACTGTTTAATCAACTAGAGCGCTATCCTCAATCTGTTTCTTGCTATCAGCGCAGTTTAAAGATCTTTGACCAAGATTGGCAAATTTGGTATCAAAAGGCGTTGGTGCTAAAGAAAATCGAAAAATTTCCAGAGGCGATCGCTAGCCTAGAACAGACTCTATCAATTCAGCCCGATTTTTGTCCGGCACTATTAGAGTTAGGTAATTTGCTAGTACAGGCCGAAAACTACGCTGGAGCATTAGAGAACTATGATCGAATACTGCAACTCAAATCCGATATTCCAGCGGCTTGGAATGGTCGCGGTAACTGCTTGCTAGAACTAGAGCGTCTGGATAACGCGCTGTTTTGCTATGAGAGATCGATCGAGATTGATCCTGAGCAACAAGAGGCCTGGTTTAGCCGAGGCAGAGTGCTCAGTAAACTAAATCGCATCCCAGAAGCTTTGGCTTGCTATGAACAAGCTCGTCACTGGACGAAAAAAGTTTGGTAGAAAGAAGTTTGCTAAACTGGGCAGTGGTAGACTCTGAATTCAATTAAGCGTGTCTACATCGCATTTTATGGTTGCTCGTACCCCCACTCGCAAAATTCGTCATTCTCTATGGCGTAAGCTGTTTCGTCGCCGTCGCCGGGTACATGCGGCCCCAGCGCAGGTGTTGCAGCGGCGGCAACAGGCACAGACTATGTCTAAAAAACAGCGCCGCAAACCCAGAAAGGTGCGGGTATCGGCTCAGGAAACTGTGCGCTCCCAAAATTATCGGGCAAAAAAGGCCATACCAAGTCAGCCAGTGCCTTTGTATGTATATGTTTCTCGTTGTTCGATTGTTCTGTTTGGGGCGGCGGCGATTAGCGGCACAGTAATGTCGGTAATTAAACCCCCAGCTACCCAAATTTCGGCGGCCAGTAAAGTAACACCCTCATCAGCAAAGCCCGTGGTCAAACCAGAAAATCTTGCCCTTAAGCAAAGTTTGCAAACAGTGATTGATCGGTATCCCGGCTTTCAGCCCCATATAGCGATTGTCGATGTCAATGGTGGTGTGGTAGATGTGGCCGGTGCCGCAGTGGTGCCCGCTGCCAGCACTATCAAAATCCCGATTCTCATTGCTCTGTTTCAGCAAATTGATCGGGGAGAAATTAAGCTCGATGAGCAGTTAACTCTGCAAAAACCAATGCTGGCTGCTGGTTCTGGTAGTTTGGCCAAGAGTCCCGAGGGCAGTAAGTTTTCTGTGAAAGAAGTAGCTACTAAGATGATTACGATTAGCGATAATACCGCTGCTAACTTGTTGATCGATCGGCTGGGGGGCAAAGATAAGCTTAATTTACAGTTTCGGAGCTGGGGGTTACAGAATACTAATCTGCGATCGCCGTTGCCCGATTTTGAAGGTACTAATGTCACCAGTTCTCAAGAATTGGTGAAGCTGTTGGCTGGGCTGAAGTCTGAGAAAGGTGTGCTATCGGCATCTTCTAAACAGGCGGTGTTAGAGATTTTGCGCCAGACCAAGCGCAATACCATGTTGCCCGCAGGAATCAACGATGATCAAGCCAAGATTGCTCACAAAACCGGTGAAATATCGACGATGGTGGCTGATGCTGGCTTGGTAGAGCTTGCTAACGGTCAGAGCTATTTATTGGTTGCTATGATACAACGCCCCAGTGATAATCAACGAGCAGAGTTATTGATTAGGCAATTGTCTCAAGCTGTTTTTAAAGATGTGGCTAAAAAATAGATTAAGTCTTTTAGTCACGAACATTCAGCAAAGTTTGTAGTGTTCGACTACTGGAAAAGGATCATAGAAATGGTGTAGCAAAGCTCGCCACTCTTGATATTCAGCCGATTGGCGAAAACTGATCGTGTGATCATCTAAAGTTTGCCAGCGGACTAATAGAATATATTGATCACTATTTTCTAAGCAGTGTTGTAGCTCATGAGAAATATAACCGGGCATAGCAGAAATGATCTTCTTGGCTACTTGAAATGCAGCCTCAAATTCGGCACTTAGGCCGGGTTTAATATTTAGAACTGCGACTTCTAAAATCATTAGCAAGAATCTCTGTTGACTAAGTTAGCGAAATAGTTTGTATCGTAGCGGCTCTATCGATTTATCCATCTTTACTTCTGATTTCTAATTATTTCTAATCGTTGAGTTGCATCTTGATATACTTCCGTATTTCCTTGCTGTTTAGATAGCTCTATTGCCTTTATTAAATCGATTATTGCCATTGATTTATCCCCTAACTTTGCTTTAGCTATCCCTTGATTATAATAAGCTCTAGCAAATTTAGGATTAATAGTAATGGCTTGGTTAAAATCAGCAATAGCACCTTTTATATCCCCTAGCCTCTTTTTAGCATTACCCCGATTATTGTAAACTTCTAGATACTTAGGATCGATAGTAATAACTCGATTATAATCAGTAATAGCACCTTTCATATCCCCTAATTCATATTTAGCATTACCCCGGTTATAGTAGGGTGCAGCATTCTTAGAATCAATAGCAATGGCCTGGTTATAATCAGTAATAGCACCTTTTACATCCCCTGACTTATATTTAGTATTACCCCGATAGAAGTAAGTAGCAGCATCTTTAAGATTAACGGTAGTATTTTGAGCCAAATCAGTAGTTGAATTCTGGTTGCCTCCTGAAACAGACTTAGAATCAGCTAAACTGACATAAGATTTTCCAGCCAGTTTACTTTGTGGTAGAGAATATGCTGGAGTCGAAAAAGCAATGAAAAGTGTAGAAAGTAAAAAGACTGTAGTTTTCATAATAATTGTATAGCAATTTACATTTTATAATTGAGTGGTCTTTAGACACTTAGTTTAGGAGCAGTTAACCACTTATTATAAAAATAAATGATTTAGCAAAGACTGAATCTTAGAAGCTTTAAATCCATGCTATACCATAATTTCAACTGTTGCTACCTGATGCATGCGAATTTTGGCTAATTTAACCTGGGTCTTAATGCTCTGTGATAGGTGATGAACAGGAAGTTGACAGCTTTTTTGCTAGAGCCGGTCAGATGATCGGTAAGAAAATCTTAAATCAAAACTTGCTTCATTTGAGTTAAAAACTATGGAAAAACAGCAGTTCACGAAGAATTATTACAGAAATCTACGCCGCCATGCACCGAAACTGTAATTTCTGCCCATTTAATTCTGAGATGCTATACTCGCCATTATTCAGGTCTTCAATTTTAGCAACAAAGTACTTAGGAGTTAAATATGCTAAAGATACAACATGTTCTCATAATGTTACTTGCTCAGTCGATCGGTCTTGCCGAAATAACGAATGCCCAAACTTTTGGCAGCGGTTCTTACGGGCCTGCTGGGGGACGTTATACAGTTCCAGGCGCTGATTACAATCAACGAATACCCACACCGAGAGATGGTTCTGGTCAACGGTACACCACAGTCGATTCTCTCTATGAAAAAGCCTCTGATGCAAGATGGAGCAAGAATTATGCCGCAGAATTTCAGATATACAACAAAATAATAAGCCTCGACCCTCGATCGGCTCAGGCTTATTTTAATCGTGGCTCCATAAAGCAGGAAAAGATGAACGATCGGGCTGGAGCATTATCAGACTTTCAAATGGCAGCTAAGCTTTTCAGGCAAGAAGGGAATAGCTATATGATCAGAGCTTCATCTGAGCACATCGAACAACTGACGAGATAGATAGCCTATAGCCTTTGACAGAAGATTTGATTTTTCACTCTATCAAAGGCCACAACTATCTCTATGAAGCCAACAAAAAGCTGATCCACGCTACTGGCTGAAATTTTTGATTATTTTTTGAGTTGCAGTAACTATTTAGTCTGAAGACTCTAGTTATTCGCGGAATATCAGATCTTCAGGCTTATAAAGATAAAGTTTAGTGACATCTCCCAACACCTCCCTTGCGGGTAGGTATGGGCTTCTCGTCAGAGACCCCGCAGGATCTGTACGACTTCCTTAGAGGTAATATCGGTAATAGAACCAACTATTTCGATGTTAC
>JANOXZ010000833.1:0-2299 GCA_031418695.1 Synechococcales cyanobacterium VAR_35_metabat_10 | reverse complement strand
TGGCACAGCTCAAGCCGGTGTTAGATTTTGCACCCGATCGATTAGAGGTTCGCTACAACTCGGAATGGCTCTCTGGTTTGGATCTGGGCAAGATCTTAGAATTACTTTCGACGATGACCGTAGGGCAAATGTTGGCGAAGGAGGGTTTTGCTAACCGTTATGCCCAAGAAACCCCAATTTTTCTCCATGAGTTTCTTTATCCGTTAATGCAGGGTTACGATTCGGTGGCGGTGCAGGCCGATGTAGAAATTGGTGGAACCGATCAAAAGTTTAATTTGGCGGTGGGGCGCGATTTGCAGAAACATTTTAATCAACAGCCCCAGTTTGGTTTATTAATGCCAATTTTGTTAGGGACTGATGGAGTGCAAAAAATGTCTAAGTCGCTCCACAATTATGTGGGGATGAATGAAGATGCTTTGAGTATGTATGCCAAGTTGGAGAAAACTCCCGACAGTATTATTCAAGATTATTTTATGCTGTTGACCGATTTGCCTTTAGACCAAATTCCTCCTAATCCTCGGGATGCTCAGAAGCTTTTGGCGACGACGATCGTGAGTCAGTATCATGGGGCGGCGGCGGCGGCTAGTGCTCAGCAAGATTCGATCGCCTTAGTCGGTGGTGGTTCGGTGGCTGGTGATAGTATTCCTGAGTTTAATTTGGCTGAGGCTGAGTTTCCGCTGCGGGTTTTTCAGCTTTTGGCGGTGAGTGGGTTGTGTAGTGGTAGCAATGATGCGAAGCGGCAGATTCAGGGTGGGGCGGTGAAGCTAGACGGTCAGTCTATCGCAGATGTGGATCTGGTGTTTGATTCTGATGTTGAGCTTCAGGGGAAAGTGTTACAGGTCGGCAAGAAACGTTTTCGGCGGCTGTGCTAAGTTTTAGCTTACAGGCGGGAAGCCCCGCGCTCTAACGTAAGGTGAGCGTCGGGTAGTTTACAGTAACTGTCAAAATCATGGTGCCCTGTAAAGTGCTGATTGCGTAAACAGCTTGGGTAGCAGCAACGTCAGCCGATGGTCTGCAAAATACTCCGATGCACCGGCAAACCTCGATTTAGGGTGGCTACTTCACGCTCGGTGGCAATTCCTAGGGGGTTTTCTGGCAGCCATTCGGGGCTTTGACGTTGGAAGATAGGGTTAGCAGTAAATCGATCGACCATTTCCTGTGCCACCCATTCCAGATCAGACTGCAAAAATATCTCGGTATCTGGCAAAAGATGAGTGGCCAAGGTATTTACTAGTTCGGGCTGAACCACCCGCCGTTTGGCATGACGGGTTTTAAAACAGGGATCGGGATACTGAATACTTATTCGCCGACAAACTAATGGGGGCAAGGAAGCCAGCAATCCACCTAAAGAGACATTAATATTGGCGAAGGCGTAATGCAGATTAGTTAAGCCTTGCTCATCGCGCATTCGGTTAGCATCGATGATAATGGGCTGACGAATTTCGATGCCCAGAAAATTCCATTGGGGGTTAGCAATGGCCATTTTGAGCGGAAAACGACCCCAGGCACAGCCAATATCGATATGCAGCGGCAAGCTTAGGTCAGCGTATATCTGTGACCAATCTGGCCAATCGATCGGCTCTTGATACTTGTTGGCAAGGGGATTAACGTGTTGACGGACTTTGATTCTGGCCAAGGTGGTTTTATGATGAGGGGCTTGCTTAGTTCCAGGATGCTGGACAGCACATCATTATAATATCTTTACGCTGTAGGGCAAATTAGGTCAATTACTAGCCGTAAGGATTTAGCAAGCTTTCCATTTTGCTGATGAGTCGATCGATCTCTACTGGCTTGGTATCGTAATCATTGCAGCCAGCTTCCATAGCCTTTTCTCGATCGCCCACCATGGCATGAGCAGTCAACGCAATAACCGGAATAGTGTTGGTTTCCGGGCTAGCCTTGAGGTGGCGAGTGGCTTCCCAGCCATCCATTCCGGGCAAACTCATATCCATCAAAATCAGGTCTGGCATCTCGTAGTTAGCCATTTGTAAGCCTTCTGCTCCATCCATAGCCGTAATGACCTGATAGCCCTTGCGAGCGAGTCGCCTAGAAAGCATATCTAGGTTCATTTCATTATCTTCGACAATTAAAATTTTAGTCATGGCTAGCAAATATTTAGGAGAGAAAGAATCCAAGTCGGGTGAGATTTTAGACAGGCGAAATTTTAGATAGGAATCAGAGAAGAGCTGACTACTTCATTTACTTCATTTAACAGGTCTTGCAATTCATATTTACCTTTTTGGAAAATATTTTGTACTTGCTTCGACAACTGAGCATATTCACTGCTGGATAGCTCTAC
>JANOXZ010000832.1:0-2719 GCA_031418695.1 Synechococcales cyanobacterium VAR_35_metabat_10 | reverse complement strand
GGGGGTTTGGGTCTGTTAATTGGTTGGGGCTTGAAGGCTTGGCTTGGTTGATTTTATTGGAGTTATTTTGGTGAATCGATCGATATTCGTTGTCTATTCTAAGGAAGCACTTCACACCACAAAACTCAAAGCTGTGACCTTGTGCCCAAAAAGTTGGAAATCTCCTTGATTCAAGACCCCTTTGGCCGTTTAGACTGGATTTCTGGAATCTGTTCGATAAGTAGGTCGGCACAATTATTTAGAAATACAGAAATTCTCTGAAATCCTTGTGGTGGGCAGTGCCCACCCTACAAATCATCCTATGCTTAATTGTGACAACCTACTTAATAAAGCGTTGCAATTCAAAAATCGACAACTTTGTGACTAAGAGCCAATAGCTACCACATCTTGCTCAAACTCAAGACAAAACCGGGCATGACTTCATTGCAGTTGATCGAACCCGGAGACTCCAACACATCCACCTCTTGCCCTGGTCGATAAACCTCCAACTGCCTATTTTTCGGATTAACCAGCAAACCCAGTCTCACCCCTAATCGTTGATACTCCTTCATCTTTTCCTGCAACGGCTTTAAATTATCCGTAGCCGAACGCAACTCAATCACAAAATCAGGCACCACCGGAATAAATCCTACAATTTTTATCCCCTCCAGCCGCGACTTCTCAATCCAAGAAACATCCGGCGCTGGCTTGCCACCCCCCAAGGCCGTAAAATCATACCCACCCGACGAATCAAATACCCGACCTAAATTAGTTTGTCGATTCCAAATCCCCACATCAATCAACAAATCCCCATTTTTTTCACTACTTTCACCACCTGCTGGAGCCATAACAATCAATTCTCTATTGGGGGTCAACTCTAGTCGCAAGTCAGGATTATTAGCACAGAGCCGATCGAACTGCTCCGAAGTAACAGTCAAAACCGTATTCCTCACATCTAAAAGCAATGGCTGAGTATCAATATCAGTGGACGTAGTAGGAGCTATAGCAATCGTCATAAAACCTCCAAACATCTACAGGGTCTAGGTTATACCCTAATTATCCTATCACATCCCAGATTCCGAAGCAGAAGCAACAGTTCGCAAAACATGTCCTAGGAGAAGAATCAATCATCGATGTGATAAAACTATGGGATCTCTGTAGATCCCAAACTTTTGGGATACACCCAGTTATTCTGGTTTTTCTGTAGAAGTGGGTGTAGTAGCTGCGGCAGCAGTAGCCTTATCTTGTTCGCGCTGCTCACGCTTCTTGCGATCGGCCTCAATGATATCAGCCATCGCCGCCTGCATTTGCACCAGCTTCGCCAAACTACTGCGGTAAGAATCCAAATCTTTCCCTAGCTTATCGGCAGGTAAATTGAGAGCTTCAGCGAGTTTACCCACAGTCTCAGTGCGGCCAGCCTCATCTGCAAACTTCTCAGCAGCCACATCGTCTAGCAAATTGAACAAGCCAATGCCAAATAGCCGACTGTACTTGAACTTGGGATTTTTGCCGATCGACTGCAAAGTCTGAGCTAAAGCATCGCCACCTTGGCCACTAGCTAACTCAGCCACCCGAGCCAAAACATCAGTGCCTTGCAACTCCGAGGCTGCTGCTTTTACCGCAGCCGCATCCTGGCGATATTTTTCAGTAGTGCTGTCAATACATTGGCAGAGAGCCGCAAAGATACTGGCTTTATCTACTTCTGGTCGATAGTCGGCCATGAACTTGTCAAAGCTGCTAACCACGCCCAAAGCATAGATTGAATCGTAGACAAATCCTTCATTCACCGACAGCAGGTGCATTTCGACCAAAAGTTCTTCCACAACCCGGCGGAAAATCGAATTAATTGGGCGGCTATGTTGAGCGTTAAACTTACGCTTGGCATCAGAAACAGTACTCAGATTACTCACCGGGTCACTTTTGTAAACATCAGCTTTACATTATCGACTATTTTTTAACTAAAAGTTACAAGAATTAAAGATTTTCTCAGATTCGTTCAGCACATTGTCCATAGAATGCCCAGAGCGAATCGGCTACATTGATGACTGTATTTTCTTTGCACTACATTGAACTTTAGTGCGACAGCCCAGGCAACATGCTCGAACTTGCGTTATTTTTAATTTTTTGGGGCACTTGGTCATTAGCCTGTTTGGCAGGAGCCACTTTTCTGGTTTTGGTACCCAAAACTCAGAAGTCGATCGGCGCGATTCTAGCCTTAGGAAGTAGTTTGGCAGCTTCTGTTTATACTTTATCTCTGTCGATGACGGTGTTTGCCATTGGAGGCAGTTCTCATATTCGACAATTGGCCGGAGAAGCGGGCTTGCCCCTGTGGGAGTTGTGGAAAAATTCTTGGCCGATATTGTTGATGGTGAATCCGATTTCGATTTTGTTGGCAGTAATCGCTGTATACCTGCCGCCATCTTCGCGCAAAAACCGAGACTGGATGTGGCTGCGGTTTTTTGTGTTGTTAGGTGCGGTAATTTCGATTTGTCTGACGATCGGGAAGTTACCTAACGCTTATGCGGCAGCCGATTTCTGGAAATAGGGTGAGGATTTAAGTTGGCTGAGCGGAGTCGTTCGCGCAGCGTCTGCCTCCGCAGAAGCCAACTTAACCCTATAATATGGGGTCTGTATTTGGAGCAGAGCCTTAACCTATGAGTCGCGCAAAAAAAGTAGTCCTTGCTTATTCTGGGGGTGTAGACACCTCCGTATGTATTCCTTACCTCAAACAAGAATGGGG
>JANOXZ010000831.1:0-6808 GCA_031418695.1 Synechococcales cyanobacterium VAR_35_metabat_10 | reverse complement strand
CGAAAACTTCTGGATTAGTAAACGATATGTACCAGTATTAAACTACGCCGAACACCTCACTAAAGTTGCTGATAGTTCGCTGCCACAAGGTTTACCAGCTAATGCTCCAGCAGTAACTGAGCTAATGGCTAGACTCGATCAGGCGCTATTTCATAATAAAACAGCTAATTGCCCTTGGTCGTTAGCAGAACTCCAAAAATTATCCGCAGCGGGTGCTGTTTACAAAGAAACTAGTTGTCTTTTTCCTCATACCCGTGGCCTTCGCAATCTCCAAACTCAGCTATCACCTTCGGTTGTACTATTACCAGATCCACTGGGTAAATCTGCCCTTATTGAGTTACAAGGCAAAATCAAACCAACGACTTACGATTGGCCAGAAATCCAACTTTTACTCACGGTATTGCGTAACCAGGAACGTGAATTAGAGGATCTGCGCCAAGCATGGCAGCTCACACCGCGAGAACTCCAGGTTAAAATCATTTGGGCACAGCAGCAACTCGATCGATATCAATTAAAATTACAAATTAGTGAAATCCAGATTGAAAGCAAGGCAATGCCTAAAGATTCGGAATTAACTAAAGTCGCGGAGCGTACTTTTGCCCCTTTTGCGGATGAGAATTTTTCAGCCCGCACAGCCCTGCGCCAACTCTATGACTGTCTACATAGTTGGGAATATACCGATGCCAAGATTTCGGAGTTATTGGGCGTAACTTCTCAACAACATATTGAACCTACGCGCATTCATTACTACGATCGATATCTTTTACCCCAAAATCCTCTCAGTAATCTAATTCGGCTATTCCATCTTCGAGTTGCCCTACCCGAAACCGATCTCCAAGATCTATTTACGCCTAAACTCTTTACGGCCTTGGTTAATCTGGGATTACTGATTCCTCGAGGTGAACACTGGTCTTCACGAGTAGATTTGTTTGATGCAGCAGGGCTATATATTGCCACCGACCATCGCTATATGCTGTTACCCGAAGACAAGATCAATGAAGATCCGGTGATGTACTTGGGTATGGATAGCATGGGATTGGTGTACACCGCACCACGAAATAATGTGGATTGCATATTAGATCTTTGTACTGGTAGCGGCATCCAGGCTTTAACTGCCAGTCGTTATGCCCATCAAGTGGTGGGGGTAGATATTAATCTGCGCGCTCTGCGCTTTGCCCGCTTTAATGCCCAACTCAATAGTATTGAGCATGTCAAATTTAGATCGGGCAACTTATACCAAGCTATCTCGGGCAAATTTGACATTATTTTAGCCAATCCGCCTTTTGTGCCTAGCCCCAGCCAAGACTATCGCTTTCGGGATGGTGGTGCTAATGGCGAAGAAATTTTGGCACAGATTATTCGAGGCAGCGCCGAGCATTTGACTGCTGATGGGAGATTATTTATTGTCACCGACTTAGTTGATCTGCCCAAATACCAAAACAAACTAGCTCAGTGGTGGCAAGGTGGCGCAGCCGATCAATTGATTCTGCATACGGCCGATCGGGATGATATTTTATTTTCTGTCCCCCATTCTCATGCGCCCTTCGGACAAACCATCTGTGAATACCGTGATGAACTCGATCGCTGGCTGGGCAATTTCCATGGAGCCGGGTTAACTGCGGTCAACTTTGGTTACATTCTAATCAAGCGTCTGTCTAAGTTTAATCAGCAGGGGACTTATTACACCCGCACTATTCACAATCCTCATCAACTTATTGAGGCTGAAGTGCGTCAATATTTCCGTCAGCGCGATCGGTTGGCACATCCTCAAGTGGGCAAATGCTATTTAGCCCTCCATCCAGATTTACGCTTCCGTTGCGAAATCGATCCCCATACCGGGGAGCAGCAGGTGGAATTATTTACTGTGGATAATCTTTATTTCACTACCTACCCGATCGGTCAGCAATTATACCTACGGTTGCAGGAGATTTTTAGTACTCAACCTCAGTCTAGTGCCTACATCAACAGTGCTAATCGTGATTTGATCTACGATCTGGTCTGTAAGGGAATTCTCTTACTTAAATTTACCCAGAATAATATCATCGATCACCCAATTATGTCTCTGGATTCCTCTATGACCCCTAGAAATATAGGCTCCTCTCGATCAGCAGAACTGGCAGAGCATAACGAGTTGAGCATTGCCGAATTGCAGACAAAAACCACCCCCACTTGTCTCTCTTCTTATTTAAGTTAATTTGTTGGTAATTGGATGAAAACACTGTGGCACACAAAAATACACAGTGTTAAATTAGATAAAAGCAACCAGCAAAATTCCATGCAACTCACTTGGCTAGACAATAATTCGTGGCTGATCGAAATGGGCGGTAAAAATATCTTGCTTGACCCTTGGCTGGTTGGCGATCTCAGTTTTGGCAATCTGCCCTGGCTGTTCCTGGGCAGCAAAACTGTCCAGCGACCCATCCCTGCCAATATTGACTTGATTCTGCTCTCCCAAGGACTGCCCGATCATGCCCATCTGCCTACTTTGGAAGCACTGGATCGATCGATCCCAGTAGTGGCATCGCCCAGCGCAGCCAAAGTAGTCAAGAATCTTGGCTACCAAAAGATTACGGCTCTCGCACCAGGTGAGAGTCATGATTTTGCAGGAGTCGTCATCAAAGCAGTGCCGGGATCGCCTGTGGGACCAACGGCGATCGAGAACGGCTATATATTGCGTGATGACGAGATCAGCATATATTACGAACCCCATGGCTATCATTCGCCAGTATTAGCTACGGAGCTTCCGATTCATGTAGTGATTACTCCATTGATCGACCTTAAACTACCACTACTGGGGGCGGTAATCAAAGGCAAAGCTAGTGCCCTAGCACTTTGCCAACTCCTTAAACCCAAATTTATTGTCCCTACAGCCGCTGGTGGTGATGTGAAATTCGAGGGTTTACTGATGTCGATATTAACTGCCGAAGGCTCAGTTACTGAGTTCAAGGATTTGCTCAAAAGTAAGTCTTTAATTACAGAGGCGATCGATCCCCAGCCCTGGCAGCCTTTTAGCTTGGCCTTAGCTACATCAATCTGATTTTTCTTGAACTTGTGTTCATTGGAATAGACAAACAAATATTTAAAAACTAAAGGAACAGTCCACAATGAACGCAAGTTTAACTATTGACCTCGCTGAATCAGAATCAGTAGAGCAAGTTCGTGCTGAGTATATAATTCGACATTCAGATGTGATTGAAGCCTCTCTAGATGGAATCGCTATTATTGAAAACGATCGATTAATATATTCCAATCGTAGTCATGCTGACATGTTTGGCTATACAGTTGCCGAATTACGTGATAAGTCTTGGAAATGCTTACATTCTGATGATCAAATAAAATATTTTGAGGAAATTGTCAAACCGATTTTAGCTGCTAGTGGACAATGGCAGGGCGAGACTATTAGCATCCGTAAAGATGGCAGTACTTTTAACGAAGAATTATCACTTTCTGTACTGTCAAATGAACAAATCATTTGTGTTTGTCGCAATGTTACCACCCAAAAAGCAGTTTTGCGGGAAAACAAACGAAAAGAAGATGCCCTCAAAGCGATCGTGGAAGGCACAGCGGGCAAAACCGGAGCCGATTTTTACCGAGCATGTACCAAATATCTAGCAGAAATATTTGAGGTGCGCTACACTTTCTTGACCAAATTACTTGATCAATCCTTTAACCAATCACAGATGATTTCGCTCTGGACAGGTGGCGAATTAATAGAACCCTACGTAATGGAATTAGCGGGAACTCCTTGCCTCCAAACTTACCAAAATTCTTGGGGAATTTTCCCCGCAGATCTCCAAACTCATTTCCCCACAGCCACAGCTCTGGCTAGTTTACAAGGTGAAAGCTACATTAGCGTGGTAATTCGAGACTTTGAAGGTAAGATCATCGGAAATTTAGGAGTCATTGATACTAAGCCCCTCCCCACTGATACTGCCACTCTACAATTTATTTTGCAACTCTTTGCCAATCGGGTAGCAGCCGAAATGAAGCGACAAGACGATGAAGATAAAATTTGTGAAAACAATCAACATTTGGAGCTAATCAACGAAGAATTGCTTCATGCCACTCTCCGCAAAAACGAGTTTTTGGCAACTATGAGTCACGAATTGCGGACTCCACTGAACGCAATTTTAGGCATGTCTGAAGCTTTGGAAGATGAAGTATTTGGTGATCTTAATGAGCGCCAAATTAAATCTTTGCGTACCATCAGACGCAGTGGTCGGCATTTGTTATCGCTCATTAATGATATTTTAGATGTCTCTAAAATTGAGGCTGGCAAACTAGAACCAGAAATTGTGACGACTGTTGTTCAGGAGCTATGTAGTTCTAGCTTAATATTTGTTAAGCAGCAAGCCTTTGAAAAACAAATCAAACTAGATGTGCAATTACCACCAGCAGTTGGCAACATTGCCGTGGATGAACGAAGGATGCGACAATTGCTTATTAATTTACTAAGCAATGCTGTCAAGTTCACACCTATTGGTGGGAAAATCATTCTCTCTGTCACCCGCCAAGAAAAAGAAGACAGCGAAGATGGTAGTAGTTGGATTAAATTTAAAGTCACAGATACTGGAATTGGGATTAGTGCTGCCGATCAAGTTAAACTCTTTCAACCATTTGTGCAATTAGATAGTAGCCTCAATCGTCAATATGCAGGCACTGGTCTAGGACTAAGCCTGGTCAAGCAAATCGCAGAACTTCATGGTGGTACAGTTCAGCTACAGAGCAAACTTCACCAAGGCAGTTGCTTCACCGTGACCTTACCTCACACCTGTTTATTGGGTGATCAAGATACCTGCTCTTTGTCTATCTTAGATAATCTTCCTTCTCTTCCTCAGCTTACTAACCAGAAAATAGCTGAAACATCTTTGATTTTATTAGCCGAAGATAATGAAGCTAATATCAGCACTTTTTCTAGTTACTTGACGGCTAAGGGCTACAGCATGATTTTGGCGAAAAATGGCCAAGAGGCGATCGATCTTACCCATAGCGAACAACCCAGCCTAATTTTGATGGATATTCAAATGCCATACGTTGATGGTATCCAGGCTATTACTACTATTCGGCAAAATCCGCAGCTAGTGGGTGTCCCCATTATTGCACTCACAGCTTTAGCAATGGAAGGCGATCGAGAGCGCTGCTTAGCTGCTGGTGCCAATGATTACCTCGCTAAACCTGTGCAACTTAAGCAACTTAATCAGAAAATTCAAGAATGGTTGAATTTGAACTAGCTAAAATCATTAGATCTGACCATTATCGTTAAACCAATTTGCATTCTACCGGAGACAATTAAATGAGTGATTACTCTATCCTTATAGTCGATGACCAGCCAGAAAATTTTGAGGTAATTGAAGCCCTGCTCCAAAATACTGATCACACTTTATATTATGCGAGTGATGGTATCGCAGCAATCGATTTATTGGATAAATTCGATCCTGACTTAGTTTTACTAGATGTCATGATGCCCGAAATTGATGGCATTGAAGTATGCAAACAAATCAAAGCAAACCCTCGATGGCGGGCAATACCAGTCATTATGGTTACATCTTTCAGTAGCACTGCTAATTTATCACGCTGCTTGGCTGCTGGTGCAGATGATTTTCTCAGCAAGCCAGTCAATGGCATTGAGCTGCGCACCAGAGTTCATTCTTTGTTGCGAATAAAAAAACAGCACGATCGCATCGAATCTTTATCTAGGATTTAACACAATATATCAGTTCTAAATTAGCAGAATAAGTGATAAGAAGCTATCAAGCAGAGTATTGTGCCACATTTAATTTCACACGTACATTCACAGTTTGCCAACAGAATAAATACTGAACTATTTCATGGTAATAATACTTGCAGTAAATATACAGTTGGTACTTGATCACTAATGATTTATACTGAACTTTCTGAACTTCAAGTCACTTATGAGTTTTAGACAAAAAATTGGGGTAGCATGAAGAAAGTAGATTACCAAAATACAAAAAATGACAAGCAGGTGAAATACACCTGTCGGTATTGAGTTTGTTCTGTCACTGAAAGGTTTTATAAATCAGTAGTGCTATTGTCGGTATTACTAATTTAATTCCTAAAACTTCACCAGGATCCATATTAGATAAGGCTAGCGCCATTGACACTTTAAACTGGCACTTTGAACCGTCGCTAACGCTACTCTCATTTTCTGTCTAAATTTACTGCTGCTAACTTATCTGCCATATTGAAAGATTTCATATCTTCATCAATAAATATAAAACTGCTGATTCTTTCGCTGTCATATTCAATGACCACGATAAGCATAAACATTTTACTGTATTTATTTTACGGCTAGATCAATAGTTGGCTCCAGACCATCAATATTTTCTTTACGGGCTAACATGAATTTTCTGCCTCTAATTTTGCTGTGCTTATTTATAATGATTTCTCTCGTTTTAGCAATCGGGATGAATGCCAGTAAACGGCGATTCAGAAAAAAGCTTTATCCTGTTTTTCAGGTCTGGAGTGGTTTTCAAGGGCTGCTGCTGGCGATCGGGCTACCTATTTCTATCCATGCCGGGGGGCTGGTTTGGCTCAATTTATTGGGTTTGATAGTATGGGGCTTATCGCCAGCTCGATCGGCTACAGTACAGCTACTAAACTTGGTCAGACAAAGAGGTTTTCGAGCTTGGCTGCTCAGTGGAATCTTTTTGCTGACCCTCTTAACTAATTTACAGATCAACCTCTGGTTTAGTGCGCCAGCGATGGCTGCTACCGAAAGCTTTGCACTTGGAGCCTACATTATTGATATGGGTCAGGCTACTCAAACAGTTGCCAATGGTTTAAAGCC
>JANOXZ010000830.1:0-17032 GCA_031418695.1 Synechococcales cyanobacterium VAR_35_metabat_10 | reverse complement strand
GACTCAACAATTGACTTATAGTGTTGTGAAATCAGTGAATCTCGCAATGGATGTAGAGCAGTGAAGCTATCAATGACTGGCTTCCGTAAAGCATCTATGTTTATCAGATTTTCTATTGCTCCCTTATTCATTGTGAGTTTTGACGACTCAACAATTGACTTGCAGTGTTGTGAAATCAGTGAATTTCGTAATGGATGCAGAGCAGTGAAGCTGTCAATGACTGGCTTCCATAAAGCATCTGTGTTTATCAGATTTTCTATTAATCCCTTATTCATTGTGAGTTTTGATGACTCAACAATTGACTTATAGTGTTGTGAAATCAGTGAATCTCGCAATGGATGTAGAGCAGTTAAGCTATCAATGACTGGCTTCCGTAAAGCATCTGCGTTTAAAAGATTTTCTATTAATCCCTTGTTAATTGTGATTCCTAATGACTCAAGAATTGACTTATGGTATCGTGAAAGTAGTAAATCTTGCATTGAACTTAAATGTGCAATGTTATGAGGATTTACTAACTTTTGACCGGGGCTATCCCATTTTAGTGATTTTTTACTTACATAACTAGGTAGAGTATATAGATGGTTGAGATTAGCAATTTCGTCTTTTATATCTAGAACGATAGGTCTGCTGTTAGTTTCTTTGGAAAATATTTTTTCCAGATTTTCTCGCTCCTGAAAATCTGTTAGGGAACAAATGTTTAGTTTTGACCCAGAAAAATTGCTGACTTTATGCGTGACAATCGCGGAGATATTGGAATTGATGGCAAGAGATACTTCAATAGAAGAATCTAAGTCTTCAATATCTAACAGTCGCGCTTCATCTATAATTGGTTTTGTTACTGTTAATGATTTTACTTTAAACCTTTTTTTTAATGAGGAAATCATATCTTGTGATGCTTTGGAACTATTCATTACCTTCACGATTTCTCTGATTTTTTTGAATCCGAAATCTGACAAATAAAATTGGACTCCCTCAATGTTGATTATTTCAAGTAGTCCTTCAACTTTTTCTTGAAACATACTACGATTAATGACGAACTCTACAAGAGTATCTGCATCGAGAAGTATTCTTCGCATTATTTTTGACCCTTGAGTTCTTCTGGTGCTTGCTTCTTTTGACGTGTCTGAGCTACTTCTTCTGTACCCGCAATTCTGCGAAGATCTCGTAAATCAGGTACTTCGGACTCTGGAGAAGGCAAAGTTTTGCGTGGTCTACCACCACGTTTGCCATTATCTCTTGCTGCTTGAGCTTTAGCCACCGAAGTTGACCTACCCCCCTGACGACCCAGCTCCACCATCCAAGCTTTACTGCCAAATATACCAGTTACTAACTGTGGCACAGCTAAATCTACATCCAAGCCTTCCCAATGTAGCCCATATCCAGATGGAGTTGTTTCCACCTCAGCTAACTGTTCGCTGGTGGCACTTTCCAATCCTTGTAAACAATGATAAGGAAAACCCATCACGATCCCAGATTTTAATTCAATAAATATCTTGTCTACACCGTCAAACCAAGACCTCACAGCTCTTGGCTCGGTTTCTGCCAGTTGTGCCCCAACTTCTCTAGACTTATCAATAACAGCTTGTAGTTCAACAGTAATTTCATTATTCAGCATGAATTCGACTCCATTCGGTTAAAAGCTCAGCCTGATGTTTTTCTACCAGTGATAGCGCTTTGGCTACGTCGCTGTCACGAATTTTATGCTCAATGCTCATGATGCTTGGCATCACTAATGACTCACCGGTCTCTGAATCAATACTACCCAAGGCAATTCGCACCTCACCACCGCTCTTCTTTATGACATGTACATGACTAGGAATATGATCATTGGGGTAAATTACGACCCTAAAACCATCCTGCTTAACGATTGTTGGCATTTCTCAACCCCTCCCTACTCATCATAACCCAAAGGCTTGGGTTATGGCAATTGCAAAAGCTCAACGAAATAGAATGGCGATCGGCAAACAGAAAACTTTACATTTGGTTACAGGCTTCTGACCAGTTTCGTCACAACTTGTTTCAATCGTGAGCACTGTAGGCATTAGCTGTTATTTTACGATCGGGAGTTCTGTGCTTTCCTACAATAGCCTAATTTTGCAGTTTGGCTACTACAGCGAGTTATAGACTTCTATACCCCAGATGCCCTAGGGCATTTACTACATAAAACTTTTTGTTTTGTTGCAAAAGGAAACAATCTCGATGCGAAAAATTTTAGCTTTTATTTTTGCAGTCTGTCTGTGGCTCAACTTTGCCCCAGCAGTAGATGCTGCCGAGGTAGCCGGTTTGGTTCCCTGTAGCGAGTCTGCGGCCTTCCAGCAGCGCGCTGCCACCGCCCGGAATACTACCAACGATCCTGAATCTGGCAAGAAGCGCTTTGAGCGTTATTCTCAGGCTTTGTGCGGTCCTGAAGGTCTGCCTCACTTAATTGTGGATGGTCGGCTCGATCGCGCTGGCGACTTTATCATTCCTGGCTTGATGTTCTTATACATTGCTGGCTGGATTGGTTGGGTTGGAAGAGCCTATATCATTGCAGCTAGTAAAAGCGGCAATGCCGAAGAAAAGGAAATCATCATCGATCTTCCTTTGGCAATTAGCTGCGTGGCTCAAGGTCCCCTGTGGCCATTGGCTGCTTTCAAAGAGTTTGCCTCTGGTGAACTGCTGGCCAAAGAATCCGAAATTACCGTCTCTCCGCGTTAATAGCGGCTAGTAGCGGTTTGTATTCAGTTTTTTAATTCTGGAGGATCATGAATTACTTCGTTAAGTTTTTAAGCACTGCGCCGGTTGTAGCTACCCTGTGGATGACCATCACCGCTGGGATTTTGATTGAATTCAATCGCTTCTTCCCCGACTTGTTGTTCCACCCATTGTAGACTCAGAGGTTTTATATGCCTAATCAAGCAGTAACAAATGCTGGTGATAGCCAAATTAGTAACTTGGCTACCCCAGTTAACTCTGCCGGTATCGTCAAAGCGTTTATTAGCGGCTTACCCGCTTACCGTCAAGGTCTGTCCGCTGGTCGGCGTGGCCTGGAAGTAGGTATGGCTCATGGATATTTGTTGGTTGGTCCTTTCACTTTGTTAGGCCCTCAACGCAATACCGCCAATGCTCATGTGGCTGGTTTGTTGGCAAGTATTGGGTTGGTGGTCATTTTGACTGCTTGCCTTTCACTATATGCCAGCGTTAAGCCAGGTCCACCTTTAACTAGCGTCGCTGTGGCCAAAGTTCCTACCGAACTCAGCACTCAAAATGGCTGGAATGAGTTCACTGGCATGTTTTTGCTGGGTGGAGCTGGTGGTGCGGTGTTTGCTTGGTTGCTGTTGTCGAATATCCCGATGCTTAACAGCTTGGCTCCTTTTTAAGGATGATTCGTTGACACAACTTTTTCCGCAAAAAATCGGAGGTTTACTAAGTAAACCTCCGATTTTTGATTTTGCATGAGATTGAGATAACTATTGCCTGACGATGTTGGACTTTGATTGTCCACTATAAACTGCGTTGCTTTTCTGGGATATCGAAGCCGTATAAAAACAAATTGAGGATTTCGATCGGCGACATTGGTGGTGCATTAACCATAAAATCATCACAGCCGGGATGAATATGGAATCTCATTCCCCGCTCTTCATTGTCATGCTCTGGCAAGTTGAAATCAAATCTTAAGAATCTTACAGGTACATTATCTGGAAAGCGAATCTCAAAATTGAAGCCGATCACCTCTGCTGATTTCCTTGTTTGCTTTAAAGTAATTGCAAAATCGAACCAACAGCCATCACGCCGTTCAAAATGAGCAAGATCTCTACGCCTCTTGAAATTCCTCTCTCCGCCAATAATTTCGATTTCACCTTCTGAGGAACCATTATTTGTTTTTAACAGTTTGTGAATAGTAGGTTGATCGGTAAGCAATATTCGTTTGTTTCTAGCAACATTCAATATCTGAAGAATTTGTCCAGGAAACTGCTTTACATTAGGTACTTCTAATTTAGCTGTCTGTATAGATCGACTTTCGATCACCATACACATTTTAATCCAATCATTATCAGCACCCAATTAAGTCACCTCTATTTAATAGAATCAACCACTCACCATACTCTGGATCACGCGGCATTTTTCTAGCTTCGGCTAATGCAATGACTTCTTCATCTGTCAAACCCTTCCATTCACGTAGTGTAGCTAATCGTTTTTCACATTCTTCATCAGTCAGGATTTCTGAACCTAAAATAAGTCGAAATATTTTACTGCCGATCCAACTAGCAAAGTTTGGTGAATCAGAAAGCATTTTCCCTAGAGCTAACTCAGATATAATTATTGAACCGCCACGTTTACCACGATCTAGATAACTTCTTTGACAGTCGAATTGTTGCCACATTGGAGTAGTCCATTGATCAAAGTTCCACAGCAAAAGATAGTCAGTACTACCATCAATCTTGGCTGTTGTATCTTGGACATCGAAGCTTGCTACTGTACACTCTGCAAAAATTTCAATACCATCCTGTAGCTCTTCAAGAGTTTGGGCTGTTTCATTTTCTTCGATCACCAATGCTGACCAAACGTTATCTGGTTGCACTAAGGTGTTAGATAAAAATTCATAAACAGTAATTTCAGACAACATATATTTAGGCATTAGCTAGTGCCAGCATTGGTAGTAATGCTGGGTGAACAACACATCTTCTAGTTGGGTTTTTATACTCAATTATTCTCCCAGTAATCAGCAACTTTATTTCCGTATCACTTGATGGAAGTAATAATCTACCATTGGCAAACTCTTGTAAAGTATCAATGTCAGATTTTGATAAACCTAACAATTTTCCTCTCCCAAATGTTTCGGCTGCTTTCTCCACATGGATCCTCATTAAACTTTCATCACCGATGAGGTATGCTTCTTCGATCGATGCCTGAGTAATATTAATCAAATCCCTTAGAATTCCACCGGAATGCCTAATAATACTATCAACCGCATCTGGTTCTATAAAACCTTCAGTAGCTCGCTGCTTAAGGATAGATTCAAAAAAAGTATAAGCACTAGGATCATTTTCAACATCCCAACAAGATTTGTACTCAAAATAGTCCACTGCTTGTTCTAAGGTGGTTTTGGTGAACTCTTCATACATCATGCGAACAGAGCCAACTACCACACAACCAATACCGATCGCTGATAATTCTCTCATATCACTAACTATCATCTGTGAGAAAGATTGACTATCATCTAGCCGATCTAGTCCATCAAATAAAAACACAATATTATCATGCTCTTTCTTCGCTGCTTCATGAAGCTTTTTAACAGCACTTATTAATTCGTTGCTCTGTTGCTTCGATGCAGGGGATAGAATTCCTGAGTAACGATATTCACTTGCTGCTGCTAATTCTCTAGCTCCTACTGAAGCAGCGGAAGTAGGATGTATACGTTGCCCCAATAAAATTTTTGCTGGTTCTGAGTATCCGTAAGCAAGTTTATTGATAATATCAATGTTTTCATTAACTACACTGTCTCCACTATCTGAGATCACTTTTGCAAGCTCTAATCCAGCAATAGCAATCAATGTTCCTGGCTTAATTTTAGAGATGTTTATCGATAAACTGACGTCAATATATTGAGAATAGGTACTAGGCAATTCATCTATTTTTTTGAGCGTCATCAAAAGCTGTGTAGTTTTCCCAAAACCAATTCCACCCAAAATTAAATGGGTGGAAGCTGGACGCAGTGCAATTCTGCCGGTAATCAAATCTGAAACTGATTTGCCAGGTTCCGGGACATAATAGCCACTTTCAATTGCCTTAGATGGGTTCGCAGATCCCTCAAACGCAGCCATTTGTTTCCTAAAAAAATCTAGCAGATTCTCCATTTGTTACACCTACAGCAATTGTTAGTTTCACTAGGAACATCGAGCATCCATAAATACTATGAGACGCTCGATCGACATTTATTCTAATCCAAGAAAGCCTCGCGTTTTTTGACGGCTTGGGCATGAGCTGGGAAGCCTTCATACTCCGCCAAAGTATGCGCCGTGTGCTTCAGCCGATCAAACCCGCTCCGGGTAACATAACCAATCCCAGTCCGCTTTAAGAAGTCATGCACCGACACCGCCGAGAACGACTTAGCAAAACCACCAGTCGGTAAAATTGCATTTACCCCCAAACAATAGTTACCCAAAGTAATTGGTGTATTCTCACCCAACAGAATTTCACCCACATGTTCGAGGGCACCCAACACACTCCAAGGATCTTTCACTAAGACTTCTAAGTGCTCTGGGGCGTAGTTATTGACGAACTCGATCGATTGCTCCAAACTGTCGGTCAGCACAATGCCACCATAGTTAGCCAAGCCTGTTTCACAAAAATCTCGTCGCCATTGAGGCAGATCTTTGAGGTATTCAGGAATCAATGCCACTACTTTCTCAGCTAGCTCAGCACTATGCGTCACCATTACCGCCGCCGAATCGGGACCATGTTCTGCTTCAATCAACAAATCCATTGCCGCAATGTGGGGGTTGGTGTATTGGTCAGCCAAGATTACCGATTCACTAGGGCCAGCGGGTAAACCTACATCTACCTTGCCAAACAGCAATCGTTTAGCCGCTGAACCATAGGTATTACAAGGGCCAGTGATTTTGCTGACTTTCGGAACGGTTGGAGTACCCAATGCCATCGCAGTGATCGCTTGTATACCACCTAACTTGTAGATATCTTTGACCCCAGCTAACTGGGCTGCTACCAAAGAAGCTGGCTCTACGTTGCCCTCTTTGTCGGGAGGTGTACAGACCAGAATGCGTTTAACTCCAGCGACAGTGGCAGGAACGGCTAACATCAGCATCACAGAAGGGAAAGCGCCTTTACCCCTTGGCACATATAGACCAGCACTTTCGATCGCCGTCACTTTCTCACCAGCAAACACTCCTGGCTCCACTTCGGCCATGGTAACTTGCTCGGGCATTTGACGCTCATGGACAGTGCGGATATTTTTGTGGGCTTGATGGATTGCGGCTTGAATGGTGGGATCGATCGACTTATGTGCGTCAGCAAACTCGGCTTCTGTCACCTTCAGGGTTTCTAAGGTAGCCGTCGGACAATCAAATTTGCGCACATACTCTAGTAACGCCTCATCACCACGCTCTTGAATATGACCAATGACCTCTTGCGCCACTGATAGAGCGTCCCCAATATCCGCTTCCGATCGGCGTTTGAGCTTGCTCAATTCAGTTGCCGTTAAGTTTGCCAGCCGCAGAACTCTAACCACCGGTCATTCTCCCTAAAACGGAATGTATTTTGAATCTATTTATACAGTATCAAACCCTTGATAGGCTTGCCAGATCGAACATCCTAGCACATCTTTGAGGAGGGGGCTGCATTCTATGCTAATATCCAAGCTGCCAGAGCAAAAGTTTTCCTCGCCCCCTTTCCTTATGCCATCTTCAGACTTTCAGCGCCGTACTAAAATTGTGGCAACCATCGGACCGGCCACCAGTAGTCCTGAGGTACTGAAGGAGCTGATTTTGGCTGGTGCTACCACTTTACGTCTCAATTTTTCCCATGGTACACATGATGACCACCTAGCCAACATTCGGACTATTCGGCAGGTTTCTCATGAGCTAGAGCGCCCAGTGGGGATTTTACAAGATTTACAAGGACCGAAAATTCGCTTGGGTAAGTACGCTGATGGCCCGATCGTCCTGAAAAACGGTGATCCTTACACACTGACCAGCCGTGATATTCCTGGGACTCAAACTGAAAGCTCTGTTACATACGATAAATTAGCTGCCGAAGTGCCTACTGGCGCAACGATTTTGCTAGATGATGGCAAGGTCGAAATGATTGTAGACAAGGTCGATCAAGCTACCGAATCGTTGCATTGTACGGTGGTTGTAGGCGGTAAGCTGTCTAATAACAAAGGTGTGAATTTCCCTGGGGTTTATCTATCGATCAAAGCCATGACCGACAAGGATCGGCGGGATTTGATGTTTGGTTTGGATCAGGGCGTAGATTGGGTGGCGCTGAGCTTTGTGCGTAACCCAGCAGATGTGCTGGAAATTAAGGAATTAATTAGCAATGCTGGTAAAGAAGTACCGGTGATTGCCAAAATTGAGAAACATGAGGCGATCGAGCAGATGGAAGCTGTGCTCTCACTTTGTGACGGAGTAATGGTGGCACGGGGTGATTTGGGTGTGGAGTTACCAGCAGAAGATGTGCCGATCTTACAAAAGCAGTTAATTACCACTGCCAATCGCTTGGGGATTCCGATTATCACGGCAACTCAGATGCTGGATAGCATGGTAAATAATCCTCGGGCAACCAGAGCAGAGATTTCTGATGTAGCCAATGCCATTATTGATGGCACCGATGCGGTGATGCTTTCTAATGAAACTGCGGTAGGTGAGTTTCCGGTGGAAGCCGTAAAAATGATGGCTAAGATTGCGGTGCGGACTGAGCGGGAGCGCCTGGGTCGTCCGCCTCAAGATAATAAGAAATCGGTGCCCAATGCGATTAGTTCAGCGGCGGCCAGTATTGCAGCCCAGCTAGAAGCAGCGGCAATTATGACTTTGACTAAGACTGGTTCTACGGCACGCAGTATTTCTAAGTTCCGTCCGCATCAGCCAATTTTAGCGGTTACACCCCACATGGATGTGGCGCGTAGATTGCAGATGGTGTGGGGCGTGAAGCCTTTGCTGGTATTGGATTTACCAACTACGGGTGAAACTTTCCAATCGGCGGTGAAGATGGCTCGATCGAAGAACCTTTTAAAAGAAGGCGATTTGGTGGTCTTTAGTTCTGGTACTCAAGGGGTGGCTGGTTCTACTGATCTTATTAAAGTCGAGATTGTGACTGCCGTTTTGGGAAAGGGTAAGGGTATCGGTCAAGAATCTGTCACTGGTGTTGCTCGCATGGCTCATTCCATGAAGGATCTCAGTGCTTTTCGGACTGGTGATATCTTGGTGGCGAAGACTACTGATGCTAGTCATTTAGATGCGATTCGCAAGGCCGGTGGCATTATTGTAGAAGAAGACAGTCTTACTTGTCATGCGGCGGCTCTGGGTTTACGCTTGGGCAAGCCGGTAATTGTGGGTGTCAAGGATGCCACTACTAGCATTCGAGACGAAGCAGTGATCACTTTAGATGTTCAGCGCGGCTTGATTTATTCCGGTAAAATCGATATCTAGGATTTAAATGGCAGGCAAAATTCCCGTTACGGTGATCACTGGCTTTTTGGGCAGTGGTAAAACTACATTAATTCGCAATTTATTGCTGAACAACCAAGGCAAAAGAATTGCGGTATTGGTGAATGAATTTGGCGAATTGGGGATAGATGGTGATTTACTGCGGAGCTGTGGGGTCTGTGACGAAGATGGCACCGAGATTCCGGGGCAGATTATTGAATTGACCAATGGTTGTTTATGTTGCACTGTGCAAGAAGAGTTTTTCCCGGCTATGCAGCAGTTGCTCGATCGAAGACAAGACCTAGACTGCATCGCGATCGAAACCTCCGGTTTAGCCCTCCCAAAACCTTTGATCACAGCGTTTCGCTGGCCAGAGATTCGCAATGGAGCCACGGTAGATGCAGTGATTGCGGTGGTGGATGCACCGGCAGTGCTTTCTGGGCAGTTTGCGGGGGATGGGGTTTCGGAGCATGAAACGCCTTTGGAGGAGTTATTTGAAGATCAGTTGGCCTGTGCTGATTTGGTGGTGGTAAATAAGACTGATCTGATTTCGGCGGCGGAGCAGGAGACGGTGCTGGCGATGATTCGGGAGCATACGGCGGCGGCAGTGAAGATTGTGGTGAGTGATCGAGGTCAGGTAGATGCTGCGAAGATCTTTGGTTGGTCGGCGGCGGTGGAGGATAATTTGCAGAATCGGCCTAGTCATCATGATGCTGAAGAGGAGCATGAACATGATGAGGGGATTGGTTCGATCGTGCTGACGTTACCGGCGGGTGATGTGCAGGTTTTGACTGGTCGGTTACAGGAGTTGGTGGCGGAGCAGGAAATCTATCGGGTGAAGGGGTTTGTGGCGGTGCCCGGGAAGGCGATGCGGATGGTGTTGCAGGGGGTGGGTCAGCGGTTTGAGTCGTTCTTCGATCGGGCTTGGCGCTCTGAGGAGTCGCGGCTGACTAAGCTGGTGATTATTGGTCAAGATCTGGATGAGGTGGCGATTCGAGCTAAACTAGAAGTCGAAATTTAGTAGGGAGATTTGGGGCTATGGATCAGGCGACGGTTTTACCGATTTTAGGGACAGCAGCTTTTGGTTTGCTGGTAGTGGTTACTTTGGGCATTTTGTATTTGACGCTTTCGGGCTGGAAGGATAAGAGACGGCAGGAGACCGACAGGAAACGCTAAGAATTGTGGATGAACTTGCTAGTGAAAGGTGATAATAGATAGGATATTACTGCTGATTTTATAGGTTGTGATAGCTATGACTGAGTTGCTTGAGCGGGCGATCGCCCAGTTGAAAACTTTGCCTAGTAATGAGCACGACTCGCTGGCAACCATTTTGCTGGCTGAGATGGAGAGCGAGCGAATCTGGAAGGATAAGTTTGAATCGACGACAGATGATCAGTGGCAGCAGATGGCTGATATGGTACGTCAGGAAATTGCTGCGGGTGATACAACTCCTCTTACCGATGTTTTCCCGCTCCATTCTGAGCCGTGAAATCTAGTGTTACCAAGGCATTTCGCAAAAAACTTGAAAAGCTTCCGTCTACAATTCAAGACCAAGCGACTAAATCGTATGCTTTATGGCAGTCAGATCCGTACCATAATAGTCTTCATTTTAAGCGAATTAGCCAAAGTCAGGCAATTTATTCAGCTCGTGTTAACTTAGATTATCGAGTGTTGGGATTGTTAGAAGATGACCACATTTATTGGTTTTGGATTAGCCCACATGCAGAATCCGATGAAATTCTTAAACGACTATAATTACAATAAGATAATTCATTAGGATAGGCAGTATCCAAGTATCCAACACTTATTTTCTAAATAATTATGGACTCTATTTATTGAATTGAAAGGAGAAGTTAACATTGTCTATTTTATCAACTTATCATGATCTCTACTTGGCAATCGAAGAGCTATCTGAACAACATAAATCCTCTAGTAAATCACTAGAGCAATATCTACTAGCACTGCTATAGCGATCCTAAATGAGTTGCCGGATCAGATCGACCTCAAAGCCTTACACAGCAACAAGTCAATTCCGGATCTGATTTAGGACTGCTATATTTAACTCAAAAAAGTTTGCAGAATACGAGACATTATCAATCAAAGATTTTCACAATCTTTTGACTGACTCATTCACAACTGATTTTGCAGGATTCAACGAAACTTGGCGAGATCGATATAATCAATTACCAGATGATTCATCTGACTTCATCGGATGGCAATCAACTTTAATTCGACAAATTGTTGATCTTCATGAGATGGCTGAGAATGGAAGTTTGGCAAATGAACTCCGTTATTTCGGCATTGAGTCACCACGAAATTCACGTTGGTATAACTTTGACCCTTTTGGATATCTAAGTTGTGCAATAGCTGGGTCAGTTGATGGATGGGAACCTTATGACGAATCAGATGAGATTGATCAGGAAGTCACTCATCAAAATATTCAGCAATCTGAAGTTGAAATATTTGTAGTAACATGGGAGCAGTTCAAAGATTTTATTTATTGTGGTCAAGTATATGAATGAGGTAATGTTGTAAGCAGAGCACTGGACACAACATTAGCCTCAAACTTCGTGATAAACTACTATTAAGATCATCTGTTCTTTGCTTGTAATGACTACCCTACCTCATCCCGCCCAATATCAGAGTAGCAAGAGAAACCTTGCTTCACATATTCTTAAATTTCTGCCCGACAAAATCGATCGGCTAGTAGAGCTTTTTGCCAGAACAGCCGCCATTAGCATTGCCAACGCCTCTCAAAACTTCTAATGATCTAAATAAACCACTAGTAGAACTATTGAAATTAGTCATCGAACACCCAAATGATATTGCCTATGCCGATACATGGAATACACAACATCATGATTCTGTCGGTCATTACCTCGAAATCAGTCGAATAAGGCTAAATACGTGAGCAGTGCCCACCTCACAAGATGATCTAGATAATCTCCCCCCATAACATTAAGCTGGTTCTAAGCCAGCAGCTACTCGCTTAGCCTTGTAAACGTTTTCATACATCAAAGCAGGATGTATTTTAACTTTTCGCTCAGGCAGATCAGCGATACTATCGGCAGCTATATCAATTTGATACTTGGCAAACCAGGCTTTAAATTCAGGAAACTTATCTTCTTGGTAACTTATAGTTTCTGCGATAATCGTCTCGGTCAAATTATTACCCCGGCATACCGAAAACTGTCCTTCGTTATCAAATTTAATGATGGGAGCGTCGGAAATTGGGGTATTTTCAGAACCATGCCAATAGCCCAGAATGTGATTATCTTCTAGCTCCATTACAAATGTGGTCAGCTTAAAGACTTCATTGATCGCCTCTATATTCATCATCATGTCAGGGTTTGCCCGATCGGTTTCATTCAAATATGAATGGTCAAGCAAACAAGGAATACTCTCTGGCTCAATAATTTTTGCTCCCATAGCCACCAATGGATCAACCGAAAAATCTGCATCGGGGGCACGAAAAATCTGCATATTCCATAGCTTTTGCAGGTCATCAGGCATGGGCTGATTTTTTAGAATTACCTGCAAAAAGTTAGCCGATCGTTGATCGCTCATAATGATCTTCTCCTGAAATTAGAAATCTAGATAACTATATACATTACTGGAGAGCGTCCCAGCTTCCATTTGGTTGAGATAGATAAATTCTGGCGACTTGACACCGGCTTCTGCTCGAATTTTAACCAACTCCGGCGATTCAAAAAATTTTTGAGCATTTTTTAGTGATACCCAAGACGAAAAATGCACCACCTTGTTAGGATCTTGGGTATCTTGTAACACCTGATACCATCTCTCCCCTGCTTCCCGGCGCAGGTCAGCCGCCGCATCAAAAATCTTTTTCCACGAAGTATAATCTTCGACTTCATGAATAATTAATACAAACTGCATACTTGATGTCCTCTCAGATAGCTGCTGGTCATTGATGACCCTGGCTCGGTTATTTTATGCCGAAAAGATGACATCGATCGTGCCAATTTATTGTTCCAATTTATTGGTCGGTGGAATTGGAGCGAGACAATTAATGGAGTATCAAGTTAGACCTCAGCAGAGACAAGCCAGAGCCATTAAACAAGCATCTGATCAAGATATCGCTAGATGCCGGTTATCCGTCCTGTGTTCAACATTGAGGGATCAGTCAACTGTCAATAACTTGTTACAAAAATTGATACTGAAATTTGAAATGGTAGATCCCTGACCACAGCAACCTTTGCTGCGGCTAATCAGGTTCAATCAAAACATTTCCAGCACCAATAGCATTTCAGCCCTTCATGCCACAAACAAAAAGGGCTAACTAAATTCTCGACTTCTCTGCATCAGTCGAAATGAACAACAAGATTTTGGCAAAGTTTTGGCTGTTCCTAACATTAATCTAACCTTGCAACCACAATGTACAATTTCCCCGATCGCAACAGTCCTTCTGACCAAAATAGTCCATCGCTGGACATGAGCCAACTTCAGGAATTGATTAAACGACAGTCTCCTCGCCGCTCCATCTTTGAAAATATTGCCGTTCTTGGCTGTGGCTATGTGGGCAGCGCCCTAGCTGACAGTTGGCAAGAGCAAGGACATTTTGTCACGGGCACCACAACCAGTAAAGAAAGAATATCTGCGCTGTCTGAAATCCTTTCCAAAGCAGTCTTAGCCAAAGGAGCAGATTTTTCAGCGATGCAGTCACTGCTGCAAGGTCAAGATACTTTGGTGGTAAGCATTGCTCCCACTGGTTTTCAGGAAGTAGATGCCGCAACTTATGAAAACACCTATATCTCCACCACCCAAAACTTGGTCAAAGTATTAAGCCAAGCTTCCAACGTCACCCAAATCATCTACTTAAGTAGTTGCTCTGTCTATGGCGATCGGCAAGGAGAATGGGTGGATGAGAGTTCTCCAATTGCCCCGATCGAGCAGAGAAGTCAGGTAATTTATGAATCAGAGAAAATTATTCTGCAAGCAGCTAACGAGCAGCAAAAAGTTTGTGTTCTGAGATTGGGGGGAATTTATGGCCCAGGTCGGGAGCTGGTCAGTATGTTTGGTGGCTTAGCGGGTATGACTATGCCCGGTAAAGGCGATCGATTCATCAACTGGATCCACCGTGATGATATTATTGGAGCGATCGAATTTGCCCGGTTAAATGAGCTTCAGGGTATTTATAATCTGGTTGATGACAGTAGACTTACGGTTAAAGAGCAAGTCTCTAGGGTCTGTGACCGCTATGATTTGCCCGAGGTGAAATGGGATCCTTCCCAATTAAGCCTTCAACGCAAGAGTGTTCAGGTCAGTAACCACAAGCTCAAAGTAGCAGGATTCGAGCTAACTCATCCTCAACTTTTGGTCTAAAATTAGCGATGCATATCTTAGTTCTGACTTTCCGTGGGGTAATGCCATTAATTTACAGCATTGCCTTCACTACTTGTTTTTCAATTATTTCTCTCCGTGTTGCTTTATCAGCTTTGAAATCTCTTGATAGGGGATGGAAAAACCTTGTTAAGCTGCATCAAATCCCTTGCGATCGCTGTGCTTTTTTCACCGGGGAGTTTAACCTTAAATGTCCTGTTCATCCCTGTAAAGCATTTAATGAGCGGGCGATCGACTGTCTAGATTATGAGCCAGTGACTAAGCCACCTATTTAGTCGAGATGGTTTAAATCATAATCTCAAAGAATCATAGCTCTTCCCCAGATTGGGTCAGCCTTGAAAGATCCATGCCGACCAGAAGTGATGGTCTGGTATCGCTTAGTCTGATCGAGAATATCCGGGGCTAATACGCGCAGGTTGTTTTGTTGGAGTTCGTTGATAATAGAACGACCTAAAACACTTTGCTTCAGTTCGCCCAGAATAACATTGCGGAGATAGTTTTGGGCGATCGCTAGCGCTACGGGTGGGGTGGTTCTTTTTGATGGACTATTATCGATCATGGGGATATCTATAATTATTCAGATCGATATAAGTTCAAGATATCTCTGCCTACTAGTGCCATTTCGCCAATATCATCTACTGAGCAGCCATAAACTCGAAATACTAAATGACGATATTTATCAAATCGAATACCTACTTCATAGGGGATTGCTAAACTCAATTGTCCACATACCGGAATTCGCAATGATCGATCGGCGACTTGAGCATTGACCTGAATTAACCAAGGAATTGGCAGGAGGGTGCAGTCAGAGCCAGTGTCTAAAATACCTTGGCCGACCACTGACGGACTATCAAATTTCCCCGGCTGAATCAGCTCTAGTGGGATAATCGGGATGGCTGGAATCTCGTTTCCTAATGATGTGTAGCGATAAGTACCCATACTATTTTAAGTTTGGCGATGATCTAACTATGTATTTAGGCTCTGTTACTATGACCTTGCGGATAAAGAGAGGGCGAGGTTCTCCTTGGCCATAAATTCTGAGTACTAGGGCTTCATGACTAGGATCGGAGTCTAGTACTTGTCCATTCTCAAACCAAACATACTGATTTAGATGTTCTGTGATCAATTGGGTTCTGACTTGCTCGAATAAATCAGATTGTTGTTCCATATAGCATAAGATTTCTGTTGCTGGGTAGGTACTTGCGTAGTACAGTTGAGCTATGGTCATGGTTATCGTCCACGTTATGGGACATTTCTATTTTAGCCTTCTGTGGAGCAATTCTCTAGCAGAGAAGCCGATATTTGTTTCGTACTCAGGGTTGTTGATCGTGGCATTTGCACCAAGGGTGATCTGGTACTACTGCTTATAGTGGTCTTTACTCTGTGAAGCGATCGATCGCTTCCTGTATGGCGGAAGCTAGGTTTGGTTGGGAGCTTCGGTGAACCAAAAGATTTGGATTTTCTGGGGGTGTGAAGTTTGGTGATTTTTATGGCTAATCACTGGGGGCAGAAAGAAGGCTATTTGTCTCCCACAATCTATGGAATTTTTGGTATGACGAGATTTGAGAGTAGTGCAAAAGAATATCAACACAAGCAGTCCATAGTTCAGGATTAGAATCAAAGCATTCCTGGGTAACATGATTTTGCAGTGATGAAATTACTAGCTTTCCTCTTTCTCTTGTTGCAATCATTTTCAATGTCACTACTAGTTTCTGACGAGACTTCCAGGGCAATTCATTCTGCACCAGTATTTTTACCACTTCCCCAGTCACACTTGTATGGCCGATGGCAATTCGTCCGAGTACACTTAATGCACTACCCGCGAATTTTCTGGCTGCTAATAATTCCAATGCATGTTTTATCGTAGCTTCATTACCGATCGCGATTTTCGCTAGTATTGCTGATACAACAATATCAATATCTATGTTGAATTTCAAGCCTCTAGATCCCCAAAAACAAAGTAACATCTGAATAATCTCTTCACTATTAATAGCAAATCGCTCTAACAAGCTTTTTATTTGCGGCAAAAGATCATGGTTTTCCATATTGTTGAGGATTTGGTTTAAAGCCTTAATAGCCAACGGATTCTCAATATTATTCATTAGCAATGAACACACTGTTCCAAAATAAATATCTTGGTCTACTTCGGCTCCTAAGAGGCTTTCTAATTCACTGATTGCCAAGTTTTTATTGGGATCAGTTTTCAGCAAAGAATCAGAAATCACGAAGCGGATGAGAGGTTTTAAGTCTCTTTTTCTTACAAGAATATTCAAGATTTCAATCACTTTTTGACTTTCCGCTCCTATTATTCCTAGTATACGTATCGCGTAATAGAGATTATCATGATCAAACAACTTACCTGCAATTGATTCATTTATCTTCTCTATGAACCACTCCTCTTTGACAGCAATTACTCCCAGCACTTTAGCTATTTGATCACCCCTTATCTGTTTGATATTCAAAAGTTCAAAGAGACATTCTATAACTATCCTGTTACCTATAGCAATTTTTTCCAATGCGTCCAAAGC
>JANOXZ010000829.1:0-8260 GCA_031418695.1 Synechococcales cyanobacterium VAR_35_metabat_10 | reverse complement strand
AAGGGCAAGTCTCGAAAAGCTAAAGCTCCGATCGTTGCTTAGTTTGTCGTAATTCTTAAAACTACAACTATCTATTCGCCTATCGTTAGCGATTGGGTAAATTTGAGCTGTAACAAATCTAAAAATGTCCAAAGTCCAATGAAGAACGCAAGTTTCAGGTAGTGGGTAAAGGCAACAAAATCCGGTGGTGTTTCTATAGTGAAGATGCAGCAACAGCTCTAGAAAAATATCTAAACTATTCTCGTCATGCAGCATCTCCAGCCCTATTTACGGCTCGTCAACCGGTCACAGAAGTCGTAACCCGCTTGAGTTACCGGACTACACATCGGGACTGGAAAAACTTGATCGAGAGCGATCCAAAGCTACACGGAATTAGAATGCACGACCTACGACACACCTTTGCCACCGAACGAGTGGGATTAATGGGCATCGAGGAACTACGTGCCTTAATGGGACATACTAATATTCAAACCACTTTGCGCTATCAAAAAATTACTTCTGAACGAGCAGAAATAACCGCCCATAAAGCCTTAAATCAACTGCTGAATATCTCAAATAACAGCTAATTTAGTTCAGCACATTTCAATTTAACAGAGTATGGGTTATACTCTGCATTGGCAAACTGAGTGTTATAAGAGCTTAGTTATCTTGAAAACGGCTCTATGACTGATTTAAAGCGCCCAAGCTTCAGCAAAGTTCATTTTCCCTGGATTTTCTGGGAGTGTAGAAAGTAGACTTTCCGAACTCCTACTAACGCCCCGATTACATGAGCAACAATTCACGTCGTCTATCGATCCTCTCAGCAAAAGAAGTTGATGATCTATATGGCTTACCGCATTTCACAGAAGATGAGCGGCATCTTTATTTCGATCTGAGTACAGCCGAGCGCGAAGTGGTAGCTACAGTTCGGACGGTATCAGTCGCGGTACACTTATCATTGCAGCTTGGATACTTTAAGGCAAAGCGGCAGTTCTTTAGCTATCAACAAGATGCTGTCATTGAAGATCTTAACTACATTCTGAAACAAAACTTTCCTGGTCAGAGGTTGGCATTTATCAAATTGCCATTCAGACATACCCGCATCGAACAGCAGCAAACAATTTTGCAACTGTTTAACTATCGCCTGTGTGACAGTGATGCAAAAATCGAACTAGAATCGAAAGCAAGACGCATAGCCATGTTATCGATCCAGCCCGTCTATATCTTGCGTGAATTAATCCAACACTTAGCGGTGCAACGTGTTGTTGCACCCAGCTATCGATTTCTTCAAGAGATGATTGGTCGAGTAGTCGCAGGAGAACGTACTCGAATTACGAAACTACTCACTAAAGCTATCACGCCAACGGTAGAAAGTCAGTTGAAAACTTTGCTAGCAGCAGAGGAAGGTGTCTATGGGATCAGCTTACTCAAGCACGAGCCAAAGGATTTCAGTTACAAAGAACTGCGGTGTGAAGTAGATCGCCGTAAGTACTTCCAGCCACTACATGAATTTGCTCAAACCTTTTTGGCAACAACAGGTATTTCCAACGAGAGTGGCAAATATTACGCGGGATTAGTCAAGTTTTACACGGCTTACAAGCTGCGTCGGATGTCTGTGGCGACAGTTCGGTTGTACTTACTGTGTTTTGCCTATCATCGTTTTCGCCAGATTAATGACAATCTGATTGAGGCTTTCATCCATTTGGTTAACCAATATGAGAAGCAAGCCAAGCTGGGAGCGGAACAAGCACTTACCAAAGCCTTGACTGATGCTGGCAATAATCTCCAAGCGGCTGGTCAAGTTCTCAACCTATTTGTGGATGAGTCGATTACTGACGATATACCATTTTCAGTAGTCAAAGCCAAAGCGTTTTCCATCCTCGATCCTGCCAGTTTTCCAATGGTGTCAGACTACATGCGTAATATTAAGTTTGACAAAACTGGTTTTGAGTGGTCTGCGTATTCCAAACTCTCAGCCACCTTCAAGCGTAATCTCCGTCAGTTGTTCACCGATCTTACATTCGCTAGTCGGGTGGAGAATGCACCATTGTTAGCAGCAGTCGTTTTCTTGCAGACTTTGCTTCAAGAAGGAAAGTCACCCAGAGAAACAGATCCGGCCACTTTTCCAGTTGCAGTAATCCCAAAGAGCTTAAAACGCTACTTGTACACAACAGCCACGGTAGATAGCAAAGAGAAAATCCTAGAGATCGATCGCTATGAATTTTTGATCTACCGTTTGCTACGCAACGCGCTCTCTTCTGGGGACGTGTTTGTGCGCGACAGTAATGAGTTTCGCTGTTTTGAGGATGACTTGATTAGCGACGAGCGATGGCGGCATAAAAATGAGTTGTTGCAGGAGATTGGTGCGCCGATCTTGGTAGCTCCAATTCAAGAGACACTGGCGGCATTCGAGCAAGCGCTCGAAACTAAATTTCAGGTCGTTAATCAACGGATAACGGATGGTCTCAATCAACATATCAAGGTCAGTAGTGCTGCCAATAAGTCTCGCTGGAAGTTGATTTATCCCAGCGCAGAAGAAGCAGTCAACAGCCCATTCTATAGCCAGTTACCTGGAATTGGGATTGCTGATTTATTGTGGTTTGTGGCGGCAAATACGGGGTTTCTGAATGATTTCAGTCACGTTCTCGTTCGCGCAGCGTCCCCTGGGGGAATCGTTATGTGAAACAAGAACCCGATCCGAGTGAAATTTTGGCCTGCATTGTGGCAATGGGCACTAATATGGGGTTAGGGAAAATGGCAGAGGTATCGGGATTGAGTCATTCATCAATGATGACAACTGCGCGTAATTACCTGCGACTAGAAACGCTCCATGCTGCTAATGATGCCATCACGAATGCGATTGCCAAGGAGCCAGTATTTCATCTTTATAATATTCAAGATGTAATCCACTCTAGTAGCGATGGACAGCGGATGGAAACACAGATTGATACCATTAATGCCCGATATTCGCCCAAATATTTCGGTCTTCAGAAGGGCGTGAGTGCTTACACATTAGTGGCTAATCATGTACCCATTAACGCTAAGATTATTGGGACTCATGAGCATGAAAGCCACTATGTTTTCGACCTTCTCCACAACAATACTTCGGATATCAAACCGGAGCGGCATTCCACCGATACACATGGTACCAATCAGGTGAATTTCTGGATCTTGCATGTATTTGACTATCACTTTGCGCCCCGTTATCGAGATTTGCACAAAAAAATGGAGGCACTGGTCGGAGCCAAGCACCCAAAAGAGTACAGCGATTTCTTAATCAAACCAGTTCGTAAGATTTACCGCGAGTTAATCGAACAAGAATGGCCGAATATTCAGCGAATCATGGCTTCGTTGGCACAGAAGGATGTGACGCAGGCGACGATTGTGCGTAAGCTGGCCAGCTATGAACGGCAAAACCAAACCAAAAAGGCTTTATGGGAGTTGGAAAATATCTGTCGGACGTTGTACATTTTGGATTTTATTGATGATGTAACATTACGACAATCTGTGCAAAAGGCACTCAATCGCGGTGAAGCTTATCATCGGTTTCGACGAGCGGTAGCCTATGTTAATGGTGGGAAGTTTCGGGTGAAAACTGAGGGTGAGCAACAGATCTGGAACGAATGCTCTAGGCTGATCTCTAATGCGGTCATTTACTACAATACCTTGTTGTTATCGCGGGTTTACGAGCAAAAACAGGCGGCTGACGACAAAGAGGCACTAGCGATTATTAAAGATATTTCTCCAGTAGCATGGCAGCATATCAATCTGTTCGGGACATTTGAATTCAGTCAATCCACATCAAATGTGGATATCGATGCCTTGGTTGTTCGCTATGCCGACCCGACTTACTGGCATCAAGCAATTCAAGATGAAGCCGAATCTAACCTTGGCTGAAAAGCATGGCTGGCAATGGTTTGAAACGTACTTGTACATTTTTGGCGCGATGGGCACATTTAGCCAAATGAATGAGGGCAAAGCTTCTGCCACCATTAACCTACGAGTTTCAGCACTGAAATCTTTGGTGGAATACGCCAGGAAACAAGGTGCTTGCAGTTTCTCTTTGAGCGAGATTAAGTCTCTCAAGAGCCAACGCTACAAAGATTCTCCGGCAGTGTCGGCGGATGATTATCGATCGATTCTGGACTTAGTTGATCGATCGACTGACCTGGGCATCAGAGATTATGCCATCCTGCTGATGTTGTGGGATTTGGTGCTACGCCGGGAAGAATTGGTATCCCTTAATCTCAGCGATTATTTACCAGGGCGGCTGATGCTGAAGGATAAGTCGATCGATCTCAATGCCCAACTAGAAGATGCCTTAGATCATTGGATCGCAATCCGCGAAGGGCTTTACTTCCAACCTAAAGACACGGGCGATCGGGATGATGCCCTATTTCTAAGTTGCAATGGTCGCCGCTTATCTGGCACCGATATTTTCCGCATTCTTCAGGGTTATGCTGATGCCGCTGGAGTTAAAGTTTCTCCCGATCGGGTTCGTCACAGTGCGATTACGGCTTTCTTTGATGCCAGTGGTGGCGATGTTCGATAGCTTCGCTTACGCCCAAGGCGATCGACATTGGTGCAAGCTTAGCTATCTGTTCGATCGCTGTTGAGGCATGAAGATTTGAAAGCATTGCTGTTCAAGAGTTTGGGGTGAGTTATGATACAAAATCACACGAATTGTTGTCGCACCCGCAATTTGTAAACGGCTTCAAGTTTCATACCTGAGGTGAATTTGGGCTAGAATAAATCACAATTCACCCCTCAACCAAAAATCTTTAGATAAAAAGGTTATGTTTTATGACTAAAATCACAATCAGAAATCTACAGCCCCAAGATAATATTTTAATTGACATTGATACTACTGAGGTTCATGGAGTTATGGGTAGTTGTGGATTTTGCCTGTATACTGCGCCCATATATTCGCCACCCGTGTATTCTCCTCCTGTATACATCCCCGCATGTACATATTAATCTGTTAACTAGTTTGTTTAAATCACACTATCGAGTCTTAATTTTCCTTGGAATAAGAACAGCATTTTATAAATCATGAGCTAGTCTCGAATATTAGTTCATGATTCTTCATCATTGAACCAATTTTTTGTCGTGACATATTCTTACGCCTCCCAAAGTCTTTAGCAGCAAGGTTTCTGCTGTTTAAGTTGATGTGTTTGATTGCTAAGATAGATCACATAGCTCACCCCTCAATAAACAATATTTCATAGTTTATGTTAAATTAATGTATGTTTTCAGATATGCAAGAAAAACTTAGGAGTTAATAATGTTAAAACTCAAATATGTCGTTGTTTTTGTAGCCCTAATCACACAACCTATCAACTTTGCTGAAGTAGCGAATGCCCAATTAACCGGTTCCTATAGTAGTCCCCAAGGTTATAGAACATATTATTCAGTCCCGGGGGCTTCCTATTGGCATCCAGTCTACACCCCAAGAGACAATAACCAAATCTCTCGTGAAGCGAGCGATCAGAATAGTTTAAGAGCGCAGAAAAAGGGGGAATGTGCTGACAAACTTAGAAAGAAATATGGTTACACTAGAGCTGCTATTAGTTACTCAAATTTTCCTCAATATCTTGATGACTTGACTAATCAATGTATAAAACCGTTCAGGTAATCTTGTATCAAATGAATAATTTATCTGCCGCTTTTTTTATTTTTACCAGTGTATCCATTGCCACTGCTGATTCGGGCATTGCCAAGGGTAAGGCGGAACAAAAGCTTGATAGAGATACTATCTTTGTGGCTGTTACACAACCAAAAAATGCAGCAAGATATCTAGAAAGTGGTAAGTTGAAAGAAAAGCAGAGGAATTTACAGGGAGCATTGAACGATTATAATCAGGCAATATCTCTAGATTCAAGATATGCTGATGCCTATCATATTCGTGGAATTTTAAAGTTCAAGACAAATAATTTACCTGAGGCAATTACAGACTTCAGCAAAGCAATTTCTCTTAACCCTAAAAATTCTTATGCTTATCATGATCGAGCTACTGCCAAAGTTAGATTAAGTGATGTCAGAGGAGCGATGATGGATTATGACATGGCTATCTCTATTAATCCAAAGCATCCTCTGTCTTACAATGATCGTGCCATTTTAAAAGTAGGGATCAATGACATTTCAGGAGCACTCTCAGACTTCAACAAAGCTATTTTAATCAATTCTAAGGATTCCTTTGCTTATGAAAATCGTGCCAATTTAAAAAGATTAAAACTGAATGATAAAGCAGGTGCGATCGAAGATTTTCGTCAAGCAGCAAGGTTATTTCGAGATGAAGGAAGTACTCAGAAATTACAAAAAGTGATCAAATATTTACAAGGTCTTGGAGCAACCGAGTAAGACTTTTCACTTTTGAAATTTTACGTGTAGCCTTTGACGGAGAAACATTTTCCCTGTCAAAGGCCATAAATTTTGCTGTTCTATCTCTTCAGTTGTTCGATATGTTCAGATGAGGCTCTGATCATATAGCTATTCCCTTCCTGCTTGAAGAGCTTGGCGGCCATTTGAAAGTCTGACAATGCTCCAGCCCGATCATTCATCTGTTCCTGCTTTATGGAGCCGCGACTAAAGTAAGCCTAAGCTGATCGAGGGTCAAGACTAATTATCCTGTCATACGTCCGGAATGCTAAAGCATAATTCTTTTTCCATCTCGCATCAGAAGCTATTTCATAGAGTGCGTCAACTTTGGAACTCTGCTGGCCAGAACCATCTCTCGGCGTAGGTATTCGTTGATTATAATCAGCTCCTGGAACTGTGTAACGTCCTCCAGCAGATCCGTAAGAACCGCTGCCAAACGTTTGAGCATTTGCTACTTCAGCAAGACCGATCGACCCAGCAATTAACGCCGCAAAACAATACTGCATTTTCAACATAGTCAACTCCAAATTATCATGTTGCTAAGATTAGAAGTCTGAACAGCAGCATTGTAACATCTCAAAATTAATTCAGCAGGAACAAGATTCTACGACTCCAACGAAGCGATCGATCACCCCAAACCCATCACCCACCAATCCCCTCCCAGAATCCCTAGTACTACCCAAGGGAACCCCGATTTTACTGGTGCTGACGGCTTCCCCCTGAGCGACATTGAATCCCCCGAAAACCAGAGCTACAAAGATACTCGTGGAATTCATTGACCGCATGACCCCAATGTTTTCCCCATCCTCCACGGCTATATATATTGAAGTATTTTGAGTCGTACCAAAAGAGTTGGATTGATATTTTCTATTAATCCAACTCTTTAATACTAAATTACCGGTAGAAAATTACATCAATATTTGGCTAGAAACATTGAAACTAACATCTGCTGCCAGTAAAGATGATCCGTCTTCCATAACAACTTGGGTTACACCATGAATCACATTGCCATTCATAACAGATTTTTGGTGGTCACTAGTCAAGTAAATTGACTGTATCCCCAGAGAATCCAAACTGTTATATTCGCCTGTATTCGTTACACCGTCCATATTTTTATCTTCCCAAACTCCAAATTGATTCCATTTGGCATCCTCTTTCTCAAACCAGCCATTTTGATTAGTATCAAAGGCAGTTAAGCCTTCTAGATCAGTTTTTGCTCCAGGCTTATAATCAATGAAAGCAATCTCCGATCGATGGTTTATCAAACTATCATTGTCAACATCATAAGCAAGTAAACCATTACCAGAACCAGCCCAACCAGTTTGGTATTGATGTCCATCTCCTAGAATATCGAAGTGAGCTGATGACGTTTTAGAGTCTAACAAGTTAAAACCTTTCCCTGTTAAATCTAAGACAATCGGGTCACCGCCTCCATCACCGCCTCCATCACCACTGCTATCACCAGATCCACTATTGCTGTTACCACCTAAACCGTCAGAATCATTGCTATCGCCAGGTGTATCACCTGGATCTGCTGGCGCATTTGAATCTGCTGGCGCATTTGAATCTGTCGGCGCATTTGAATCTGCTGGTGCATTTGGATCTGCCGGTGCATTTGGATCTACCTGTGCATTTGGATCTACCGGTGCATTTGGAGTCGCAGGTAACGAATCAATAAAGGTACCAAGAGGATCTGGATCTACCGGCACATTCGGAGTCGCAGGTAACGAATCAATAAAGGTACCAAGAGGATCTGGATCTACCGGCACATTTGGAGTAATAGGCGCAACAGATGGAGATACAGGAGTCGATGGGGTAATGGTGGTAGGTAAACTTGGTAGCCCTGTTGGTGGAGTCACCGTTTGAGTATAAGACGCTAGATTTTGAATGTTTTCCTTCATTA
>JANOXZ010000828.1:0-8363 GCA_031418695.1 Synechococcales cyanobacterium VAR_35_metabat_10 | reverse complement strand
GTGATGTCGTTGATGGGTTTCGGTTGCAATGTGCCCGCGATTATGGGCTTGAGGGTAATGCGATCGCCTGCGCTGCGCTTACTTTCGATGCTGGTGATTCCGTTTTCCCTTTGTTCGGCACGGTTGAATGTATTCATTTTTATGACTACAGCTTTATTTAGTGCTAGCGTTGCGCCTGCGGTGCTATTTAGTCTTTATTTATTCAGCTTTGTGGCAGCTATTTTGACAGCGTTTATTTTTAAAGGCAAGTATCCGAACCAAGAACCATTGGTGTTGGAGCTACCGCCTTACCGTTTTCCCACAATTCGCCAGATGTTGCTAAGGGCATGGATGGAAACACAGCATTTTCTGCGGTTTGCTTGGAAGTTTATTATTTTGGGTGTAGTGGCGATTTGGCTCTGCAATAATTTGCCTCAAAATGTAGAACCGGCTAGTGCAGGTACTATTTCTGGGATGATTGGTAATTTCTTACAGCCGGTTTTGGCTCCGTTGGGTATTAATCCAAAGCTTTCGGTGGCACTGATTTTTGGATTTATTGCTAAAGAAATTGTGTTGGGTGGATTGGCTGTCATCTATGCTGCGAAGCAAGATGCTGGTTTGGCTGGAGTAATTGCCAAGGATATTGATTGGGTGCAGGCTTATAGTTTTATGCTGTTTACGTTGCTCTATGTTCCTTGTCTTTCGACTGTGGCGGTGATTAAGGCCGAATCTAAGAGTAGTAAGTTTACGGTGTTGGCGGTGGCTTGGTCTTTGGGGTTAGCTTGGGTGGCTAGTTTTGTTTTTTACCAGGGTGCAAGAGCTTTAGGGTTTTGAAGCAACCAGTAGATTTTACAGTGAGTGTATTTATAGCAGGTTCAACATTCAATCACGCAGCCATCCAAATAAATCGCCTAGTGTGAGGTGAAAATCTTTAGCAAATTCAGGCACGGGTAATACATCGCTTTCCTCGTCAAATACTTGGGTAGATCGATCGGACGAATAGACAAATACCGATCGGTCAGACGGATCGATCAACCACCCCATCTGTGTATCGTATTGCAAGCAATGCAAAATGTTTTTGGTTACTTTGGTTTGGCTTTGATCAGGGGATAAAATTTCAATCATCCAATCTGGCGCAAGTGCAAATACATTAGCTATATCGCCATTTTCATCACGGGGAATGCGATCATTGGTAAATACCGCAACATCAGGCACTGTGGATCTACCGCCAAAGTTGCAACGAAGTTCTGGATAAGCACGGGCAATTTTCTGAGGTTTGAGCGCTGCCTCAAGATTAATTACTAATTGTCCTTGAATTAAACTATGTTTTCCTTGTGGCATTGGCTTTTGAGTAATTTGACCATCAACAAACTCACTTGCTGGTTTAGTTTCTGTTAATAATAAGAATTCTGCTAGTGTCATGACTTTAAAGGGTGATTGAACCATCTTTGTCCACCTAAATCTCAATTCGAGTTTATTGTACATAGCAAGGTTGATGCATAGCAACTCCGCTATATCTGAGACACCAGTTCCAAATTCAAGAATTCAAAAGCATAAATCAGCGTTGTCGCGCAGTTGCGGAGACGAATCTTACTCAGTTCTATAAGTAAAGACAACGCGGCAACTCAGCAAGATCAACCCTTACGTAGGGGAGTTTGAGGGGAGGCGTTCCGTCCCCTCAATGGGGGTCTGGGGGCAAGCCCCAGCATCAACCTGGTTTACTACCAGAAATCTGAATTTGGAATTGCTGTATCTGAGATATTGTGACTCTAGCTTGGCCAAACTGATGGCGTTCTGAAGAACCAGACAGTTAATAATCGATCCTCTGGGTTAAGATCTACGGAAGCGCTTTATAGAATCCAATGTCATCTCAGCCCCCTCGAAAAACCATTCTCAATCAAATTACTCAGGTACTACAAGGTAAAGCCAACGTCTCACCACCTGCTCTGAAGCGCAATGCTCGGGTGCCAGAAATTTTGGTTCAAGATGCCGATGCGCCTCAACCCGATAAATATCCGTTGCTGGGTGAAAAATATTTGCTGGGGCGCAGTAGCTCCTGCGATATTGTGGTGGATAACCAAGTGGTCAGTACCACCCATCTCTCGGTGAGTAAAGATCCCCGTCGCCCCAAAGTTTTTATTCTTAAAGACGAAGGCTCTACCAATGGTATCTATCGGGGCAAAAAAAGAATCGATCAAATCATTTTGCGCCATGGTGATAGCTTTACCCTGGGGCCGCCAGAACTAGCTGCCGCCGTCACCATCAGCTTCCAAGACCCACCACCTTGGTACTTGCAGACTATGCGTCTTGGTCTGTATGGGATTAGTGGCGTGCTGGGCATTTTGTTGACCTTCATTTTAATGGAAGTAGCCAAAGCTCCTTCGGTGTCTCTGATTCCAGATAGCACCGGTCCGGTGGTGGTTTTTGGTGATGGGATGGAAGAAACCTTGCGCAAGCCCCGTACCACTGCCCATCGCGATTTACCGACGATCGACAGTTTTTCGCCTTATTTACCCAAAGCCCTGATTGCTTCTGAGGATGCTCGGTTTTATTGGCACCCCGGCGTAGATCCTTTGGGGATTGCTCGATCGGTGGCAGTTGCTCGGGGTAAAGGAAAGTTTACTCAAGGTGCGAGTACTCTAACCCAGCAAATGGCGCGCAGTTTATTTCGGGGTTATGTAGGTACAGAGGATTCGATCGGGCGCAAAGTCAAAGAGGCAGCGGTTTCTTTTAAACTAGAGACTTTTTACAGTAAAGACGAAATTCTGCGGTTTTATCTCAACCGGGTTTTTTTAGGCGAAGACACTTCTGGTTTTGAAGATGCTGCCCAGTATTACTTTAAAAAATCAGCCAAAGATTTAACCTTGTCGGAGTCAGCGACTTTGGTAGGAATTTTACCGGGGCCAAATATTTATAAACCCTGTGGTGGTGCTGCTAATAACGAGGCAATTACCCGTCGTAACTTGGTTTTGGAAAGAATGCTAGAGACTGGCGCAGCCACCCCTGAAGACATTAGGGTAGCCCGCCGATCGCGCTTAGATGTAAACCCCGAAGCCTGTAAATCTTTTACCAATACCAAAGCGCCTTATGCCTACGATTACGTTTTTTTAGAGCTACAGCAAATTTTGGGCGGTGAAATGGCTAAAGAAGGCAACTTTATTGTAGAGACGGGTCTGGATTTAAAGATGCAGGCCAAGGCTGAAACCGCCTTGGCAAATCATGTGGCCAGCACTGGCAAAAGCTACCGGTTTTCTCAGGGTAGCTTGGTAACAATGGATACCACCACTGGCTTGGTAAAAGCAATGGTGGGTGGAATAGATTATCCAAAAAGTCAGTATAATCGAGCGGCAGTTGCCCAACGGCAGCCCGGTTCAACGTTTAAGCTGTTTGCTTATGCTTCAGCGATCGAACAAGGCATTTCACCAAATAAGTCTTATTCTTGTGACCCGATGGCTTGGCAAGGGCGGACTTTTAAGGGCTGTGGCCACGGTGCTAGCGGCTCAGCCGATATGTATACCGGCTTTTCACTATCGGAAAATATTACAGCGCTGCGGGTAGGGAGAGATGCTGGTTTACCCAAAGTGGTGGAGTTAGCCCAAAGAATGGGGGTAAGGTCGAAATTAGAAGCGGTGCCTGCGCTGATTTTGGGTCAAAGTGGGGTGACGGTGTTAGAGATGACCGGTGCCTATGCAGCAGTGGGTAACAAAGGGGTGTGGAATCAGCCTCGGGTGATCAAAAGAGTTTATGACAGCAGTGTTTGTAAGGATCGCAATAACTTTCGCACCTGCCGAGAAATGTATTCTTACCAGAATGATGGGCAGCACAATCGTAAAGTTATTAGTCCCGGCGTGGCCAGCACTATGTATGGCTTAATGCGGGGGGTGTTGGGTGCCACCGGTAAAGATGCCGCTTTAGGTCTGGGAGAGGCTGGTAAAACTGGGACAACCGATCGAAATGTGGATCTGTGGTTCATTGGTTTTGTCCCAGATGCCAAGTTGACCACCGGTATTTGGTTGGGCAATGATGACAACTCTCCGGCTAGTGTGAATAGTAGCAGTGCTCAGTCCGCTCAGTTGTGGGGCAAATATATGAGTTCGATTTTGCGGTAATTTAAGGCAGCAATTTTAAATTGCCGCGCCGATCGAGTGATTTTAATACGTCAATACTATTTATGGGGCTAAGATCTAGCGATATAAAAGTATTATTTTTGTTCGGCTCTATAATAATTTTCGCCAGCAAGATCTGGGGTCTCAGGGAGAATTGTTCTTTTTTGTAATCTGGTCAAGCGCTGCGTGCGCAGATTTTTATCGGCAATGGCGATCGCTTCATCCAACATCAAAGTTGCAATTTCTAACTGGCGACAAAATTCTTGCATGTTACGAACTGACCTAGCTCTAGTTTCAGCATCAGGAATTCGGGGGGTGGTGTTCATAAATCACTCCAGTTACGCTTAATTTCATTAAGGTTGGCAATCCCGGCAGCAAGGCCATGTTCTGTCATTTCCACCGAGCGATACAGCAAATCTAACATATCATTGGTTGCCACTGGTTGAGATCCGGCTATTCTCAACATTAAAGTTCCTAATCTTGAGTAAAAGGAAATTAAGCTTTCCTTGGTATTTTGCAGTTCGTTGAGTTCTGGGATGGTTGCAACCGTTTCACCATGCTGCTCGAAAAGTTTGAATTCTGCATCTGTGACTGAATCAAGTGTATCTATCAATCTACGCTGAAGCTCGAAAACACTGGAAATGGTTGTATTTGGTAGTTTAGCCATTAAGTAAAAATAGTAAATAAAGACTACTCTACTTCGGTGTCTAGAATCTGTCAATTGCCAAGAAAGTCTTTGATAACAATCGATAATCCGAAAGACACTTCAGTCTCTGTGGTATTTGTTTGGAGTAAGCCGCGCAGATCGAGTGATTGCAATACGTCAATAATATCTGCGGGGCTGAGATCTAAAGTTTTTTGCAGGTCGGTGATAGTTACTAAGCCGGTGGCAATTTGTTGAATTACGGTTTTTTCTTTGGTGGTGAGTCGATCGATCTGTTGTTGTAAAACTTGTTTGTAGTCATCGGGAATGGGTAGCGGCTGGGTTTGGACGAAGGCAGCGGCGCTGCCTCCGAAGAATTGGCTGATGAGGGTGGCAATGATGTGGAGGGCTTGGGGGTTGCCGTTGTAGTATTTGATGATTTGTGGCCAGTGGTCTGGGTCGGTGAGTTGATAATGTTGAAATATTTGTTGGGCATCGTTGCCTAGTCCAGTGAGGGCAAGGCTTTGATAGTTAGGATGAGCAGTGAGCTGTTGGAGGTGGCGGGGGATTTCTTGGCTGAGCAGGATGATGGTGCTGTGGTGAGGGGCGGTGATCAGACGATCGAAGAGTTGTTGGTATTGACGGTATTCGGGGGCGTAGCTGCCAGCAAGCTGTTGGCTCCAGAGAATTTCTTGGAGGTCATCGAGGATGATTAGGCTGGGTTGGTGGGTGAGTTGGTCTATTAGGTCGTTGATACGCTGGGTGAGATCGAGGGGTTGTTGGAGGATGCGGCTGAAGTTGGGGGTGATGTTGCGATCGAGGAATTCGGTGAGGGGGCGGTGGCATTGGAGGCTTTGCCAGATGATGTGGTGGTGCTGGTTTTGTTCGATGAGTTGGCGGGCGAGGGCGGTTTTGCCGGTGCCGCTGGGGGCGTGGATTAATATGAGGCGGGTGTGGTTTTCGATCCAGGTTTGGAGTTGGGTGAGTTCGGTGGTGCGGCCATGGAAGGGAAGGAGGGCTGGGGCATCGAGGAGGTATTTTTGGGGTGTTCGATCGACCTTCTCGCTTTTTGGATCTCGCTGAGTCTGAGTATTAATGGTGATATCTGAGCAGACGTTGACGCTACTAATTTGTACAAATCCGTCTGATACTGTTGCTGAAGATTTATGGCGTTCGATGACGGCTTTGATGTTTTTCTTGGAAACTTTTTCACCTAAAGCTTGAGATAGAGATTGCCAGAGCTTAGCGGCAGCGTCGGTTACATGGCCGCTAGTACAGCCTAGCTCTTCGGCGATTTCTCCGTATTTTTTGCCTTCAGACACACCTTCGACGATCGATCTCTCTAAATCATTGAGGTGTTCGCCGTTGAACTCGTAGATGAGTTGATCAACTAGTGTGGAGGCTTGCTCAAGGTACATTGTTGGTCTATCTGGTAAATTATGGCCATTTTACCCCAGGTTCCAGTGTTTTTCTGAGGATATCCGAGAATAAATGAGATGTTGGCAACATTTCTTAGCAGTATTGAAATTTTTTCCGATTGATAATTCAGAGAGTGTGAAATATTCTGGTAGTGCTTTGGTAAGCAAGGCATGTTTCAATAATTTACAAGCACTACACATCCTCACTAACAGTCATGTCAAATTTGTTGTTCGATCGCATCTCCAAAAGAGTCTCCAGTTTATTTGTCACTACTATAATTAGTATCCTTGCATTGAGTAGTATTCCTACAACTACCTTGGCTAAGCCTATCAAAATTGGTACTGCTATGACCTTTGATTTCAAGGGATGCACAAAATCATCAGGGGGACAAGACATTATCTGCGTCGGGAATTTCCGTAACAGGGATGCTGATAAAAAGATTAGTGTGAACAGAACATCATCTTTTATTACTGACTTTGATGGTAAAAGTTATGCCCCTGATGAATTAAGAATTAGCGATAAGCTTTGTCGAAGTAACTGTTCATATCAATATATAACATTAGTTGAAGGTGTCGATTACAAAGCATCTTTCTTATTTAAGGATGTTTCTTTATCATCTCCAAAAATTGCCCTGTTTCAAATAAATAATTATGGTTATCCTCCTTTTGAGACAATTAAAATCAGAAGAATCAACGTAAGTAGTAGTCGTCCTGACACCACAAATGAAAATAGTACTTCGAGTCTGACCGATGAACAGGAGTTGCAAAATGCTGCTAATGAAGTTGAAAATCAAGATCGTGAAAGAATAGCAGCAGCCCAGGCTGAGCAACTCAAAAAAGATCGTGAAGCTCTTGCTCGCAAGAGAAAACAAAGTGCTTCTGTATCTAAAAAACCAGCTTCCTCATGGCCTTGGCTAGATCAGCAAGTCAATCAAGGGATATTAGATTTACTCGGTAAGCCTAAAAAGCCTGGTAAAAAGTGATGTTATTAGAATAGAAATTCTAAGCATCTCCGATTATGATTTATTAGAAAGTTGTTGCAATAGATTTGAAACAACTAACATTGCATGTTTTTAATTTCCTTAGAGATCATGAAGCTATTTTCACCCATTTTACTCGCACTTTTATTAACATTACTTAGCTCTTGCAATTCAGAGAAACAAAAAAGTCAAATCTGTGTTGGCGAACCTGGTACTGGCACTACTGGTACAAAATGCCATGAACTTAACGACAATGCAAGCAGCCGTAGCCCATCATCAAGCCCGATACCAAGCAAAAGTCCGACCATATATGATGTAGTTTGCTTTCAACGCAAAAATAACCTAGCACAGACAGGCGTTGCTTGTAGTCCTGAAGAAATTTTCAAAACTGCTAGAGGGAATAAGGTTAGTGCCTCTCTCCAGACGGTTACTTCAGTTCAACAAGGTTCTAACGTACAACGTTCTCTTCACATTGCGGGGGAGAAAGAGACAATTACTGTTGCAGAAATGGAATCGCTGTCTACACAAGGCAGTAAGGTATACGTGCTCGGTATGACAATAGATCCAAGTAGTTTGCTCAGTGATAAATATGCTACTCAGGTGTTCTATTACGATCAAAATAGTGGTGGGTTTCAACTAGTTGCAGAGGGAACATTAGAAAAACCCACAGAAAAGTCTAGCGAAATCACCTTCATTACCGGAAAAAAGCCTACTGCCAACAGTAATAAACCTAACCCACCTAGTACTTCCCTCTCATCTCCAGCAGGTGCAGTTCCTCCAGATACCCTAGTTCAGAATTACTTTACAAGTATCAAAAGTGGCCAGTATCAAAAGGCGTGGGATATGCTACCCAGTGATTTACAGCGCAATAAATCTACTCATCCCAATGGTTACAAATCTTTCACGGATTGGTGGGGGAAAACTAGTGTTGATGTTGATATCATCAAAATGGTATCTCAATCTGATCGAGAAGCTGTCGTAGATGCAGAAGTTCAATACAAAGCACGAAAAGGCAAGCCACAACCACTACATCTTAGATATTTCCTCAAGAAAAAATCTGGCACTGGAAGCTGGGTAATAACTAAAATTAAATCTTAATAGTTATAAAGCATCAATCACTTCTTTTGCACCAAAGGTTCTCAAATCAAAATCAAGCCTAGATAGTCGCACTGGTATCACTTACCTTGGCAAGACTAGCTCTTTTCTGCAACCTTGCCAATCGCTGCTCCCGCAAATC
>JANOXZ010000827.1:0-7556 GCA_031418695.1 Synechococcales cyanobacterium VAR_35_metabat_10 | reverse complement strand
TGTGGGCACTATCTGTGCATATCCCAAATTCACCCCAGTCCCCTTCAAAGAAGAAGACCTCTGGAACGGCTACCCAGAAGAAACCAATGCGCCTTATGGCGTAGCCAAAAAAGCCTTACTAGTGCAACTTCAAGCCTACCGACAACAATATGGCTTTAATGGCATCTATGTTCTACCTGTCAACCTCTATGGCCCCAAGGATAACTTTGACCCAGCCAGCTCTCATGTTATTCCAGCGCTGATTCGTAAAGTAGACGAAGCCCAAAAACGTGGCGACAAGACCCTGCCGGTATGGGGCGATGGCAGCCCTAGCCGCGAATTCATTTATTCCACCGATGCTGCGAAAGGTATTGTTCTAGCTACCCTTGGCCTAGAAAACTCTGAACCCATCAACCTAGGCACCAATTTTGAAATCACCATCAAAGACTTGATCGAGCTAATTTGTGAGCTGATGGAGTTTAAAGGAGAAATTGTTTGGCAAACAGATAAGCCTAACGGCCAGCCTCGCCGCTGCTTAGACACCCAAAAAGCTGAGGCTGCCTTTGGTTTTAAAGCTACCACTAATTTACGTGATGGTTTGCAGCAAACGATCGAATGGTATCGACAAAACGCTCAGTAGTCTGGTGTGAGACTTAATAGACAATTCTCTCGATCGATAGAAAAATCTCAATCGATCGAGGGATTTTATTTTTGGCTAAAGGTCTATTCGTACCAGCGCTCTAATCGACTGACTCTTCTACTTAACCGCCGAGTCATCCGCTCATTGCTAGCAAGATCGAAGTTCAAATCATCCATATACATCCGAAAAGCATCAAATCCATCGCGCATGGCAACCAGCATGGTTCCCTCTAAACTGTCCACCCGCTGTCGGATACTGCCAATATCTTCGCGCAGGGCATTGACGTTTTGCTTCATTGCAGTCATGTCTTGTTTTAGATCAGAGACATCTTGCTTAAGAAAAGAGACATCCTGCTTCAGCTCACTAATATCCTGTTTTACCACAGTCATATCCTGTTTTAAACCAGAAACATCTTGCTTAAGAAAAGAGACATCCTGCTTCAGCTCACTAATGTCCTGCTTGACACCAGTGATGTCTTGTTGCATTACCATCATGCCTTGTTGCATGAATTCTCTCAATTCGGAGATTTGTGCTTCAATTCGATCAAATCTTACTTCTGACATTTTCTCGACCACTTATTTTATTGGATGTCTCAATTATATTATATACAAGTATTTTTGAACTATAAAATTATTTTTGGAGCTGTTTTTAGATACACTACTCCCCTGATCGTCCGACCACTTGTTGAAAAGTATGCCGATACGTGTGGCAGAACCGAGATCTGTGAGACCGTCAAAGCTCCACCGGAAAGACTTGAAAAGGAAGTCTGAAGCGACTTTTCAAGGCTATCTATTGTTCGATATTCATAATTGCCAAGAGTCTAGCACCTTTTGTGACTCGATCCAATCAGCAAAAATATCAGAAAAATTTGGTAGCTGGTGGTTGTTTGGTAAGAAGGAAGCGACCGCTAAAAATAGCGATCGCCCCAAAACTAAGTGTATACGTCTGAAATCTAAACCAGATTCCGATCGGTCAAAATCTCGTAGCCGTCGCTAGTGACCAGTACCGTGTGCTCAAACTGAGCAGATAGTGATTTATCTAAAGTCACTGCCGTCCACTTATCGCCAAGGATTTTGACAGCCTTGCTGCCTTGGTTGATGATAGGTTCGATCGCCAGCACCATGCCTTCTCTCAGTTTCACATTGGGTAGCTCCCGGGTGCGGAAGTTGAATACCGAAGGCTCTTCGTGTAAATTGCGCCCAACCCCGTGGCCAGTGAAATCTTCTACTACAGTGCAGCCATTGGCTTCTACATAGTCTTGGATGGCTCCGGCTAGGTCGAGTAGATAGGCTCCAGCTTTGACCTGAGCGATCCCTTTGTACAAAGAAGTTTCGGCGACTTCAATTAAATGTGCGGCTTTCTCAGAAACCTGGCCTACCGCAATGGTGATGCACGAATCTCCATGAAAACCCTGAAAGAAAGCGCCAGTATCTACCTTAAGCACGTCGCCTTCGCGGATCACTTTTTTGCTGCTGGGGATGCCATGCACCACTTCGTTGTTAATACTCGAACAGATCGAAGCGGGGAAGCCATGATAACCTTTGAAGCTTGGTGTAGCACCCATTTCTCGAATCCGTTTTTCAGCATGAGCATCTAAATCTGCCGTCGTCATGCCGGGTTCTACCAGATTTTGAATTTCTTTCAGCACCGTGGCCACAATCTTGGATGATTGACGCATGATTTCAATTTCGCGCTCAGATTTGATCTCAATGCCGCGCCGCTGTTTAGCCTCTGCTTTTGCTTTGGGCTTGGGGGTTGCCAACAGAAGATCGCTGAAAATATTCATGGGTATAGGAGTTTTTATCTTTAGCTACTTATTATATCGGAATTAGCTGATACCAGAACCGAGATTCTCTGTACCAAAATACTCTGGACAGGGCAAACTAAGAGTAGTCTGCCAATATCTCCCTTTTTTCCCTCCGCATCTTTTTGATATGACAGAGCCAATCTCTATTGCCCGTCACATCCAAGAATTAGAAGCCTACCTAACCAACTTGGTAGACGCTTTGCAGCGTGGTGAACTACCAGTGAATTTGCGTCGTGTCACCCAAGTCTTTGACCAAATTTTGATCGAAGATTTGCCCCGGTTAGATCTGTCGCCCAAAAAACTGATTGATATTTACAACGATGTGCCGAGTATTCTAGCTGCCTATACGATCGAAGCCAATATCACCCCAGAATCTTTTTTGGCTAATGATCCTTCTCAGGTTATTTTTGGCCGGGAAAACCGTGGCAATTATTGGATTCTGCCGATCAAGACCGCCTCGGAATATGCCTGGTTACTGCCAAATCCCAACCGCCGGATCACTCTGGGTCGTTTGCAATCTCTGCCTTTGGCTTTTGATTTTGACTATGCCAATGCCATGGTAGAAATGTCTTTGATCGGTCTCACCACTCTCACTCTGATAAAAGCCCTGCCAACCCAGCCACCGACCTGGCAGGTGATGCAGCGGGGGCGGCTGGGCAATATGCGTCCGGCAGAAAAACAGGCCGATCACAGTTTTTTGGAACCAACTTTGCCAATCGAAGTGCGACAGCTTAGTCGAGATCTAGAAAAACTCAAAAAAAGCTTGGGGGGCACCGATAATCCGATCGATTCTAAACTTAGCGCCTTGCAGCAAAAATTACAGTCGATCGATCATCAGGGCAGCACTGCTTTGGAAAGGCTCCAGGCTCAATATGATGCCCAACTAGCTGACCAGTCGGCGATCATTACCAAGATTGCTCAGAAACTTACTGATTTAAGATCTGGCCCTGGTTCTGGACAATCATCTGGTAATTTGTCTGGTTCCTTATCTGGTCAGATGTCTGAACAACTGGCTTCTATTCCTCGCGATCGGCCATATACCTGTGATTTGGGTGGAGGGATTAAGTTAGAAATGGTTTTCGTGCCACCGGGCAAGTTTGCGATGGGTGCGCCTACTCAAGAGGAAGGCAGTAGTAATGCGGAAAAACCTCAACATGTGGTAACTGTTCCTTCTTTTTACTTGAGCAAATATTTGATCACCCAAGAGCAATATGCGTTGATCATGGGCAAGAATCCGGCCTATCGTCCTGGTGTTAAGCTACCGGTAGAGCAAGTCTCTTGGCATGATGCCCGGGAGTTTTGCAGTCGCCTGAGTACTCGGACTAGTCATAAATATCGTTTACCCAGCGAAGCAGAGTGGGAGTATGCTTGTCGGGCGGGTACTTATACCGCTTTTTATTACGGCGACCAAATTGAAAATCATCTGGCTAATTATCGATCGCGCAGCTCCAAAATTGACCAGACTCAAACTTCGGTTTCTAACCGGCCTAAGCAACCAAAGAATTTGGCAGAAACTTTAAGCGAAAAAACTACTCCGGTGGGTAAGTTTCCACCTAATGCCTTTGGCCTCTATGATATGCATGGCAATGTTTGGGAATGGTGTGAGGATACCTGGCACGAAAGCTATGTTGGTGCGCCCACTGATGGCAGTGCCTGGGTTAGTGAAAGTGATAAGCGGATTTTACGAGGTGGCTCTTGGGATAATTATGCCCGAAGCTGTCGATCGGCGTTGCGTTTTAAGTGGGCGGCAGGAAATAGCAATTACTATATTGGTTTCCGCATCGTTTGCGAGTATGGGCTGTGAAGATTGTGATTGTGGGCTGTGGAATTGTGGGGGCGACTTTGGCCTATGAGCTGAGTCGGGATTCTCAGTGGGATTCTCAGTGGGATTTTCAGTGGGATGTGCAGGTGTTGGAGAGTAGATCAAGTCCGGCTCAAGAAGCTACGGGTGCGGCTTTGGGTCTGTTGATGGGTGTAATTAGCCAGAAGGTAAAAGGGCGGGCTTGGCAGTGGCGACAGGAGGGGTTGCGTTACTATCAGCGGCTGTTGCCAGAATTGGCTGCGATCGATTTACTGGTATCTCACAATGCTCAAGGATTGCTGAAGCTGCTCCCAGATTCTTTAGATCTAGATAAATGGCGATCGTTGGCTGTTATTAGGAATTCTCAGAGCTGGCCAATGGAAATTTGGTCTGGCGAACAAATTCTTGATAAATTTTCCTGGCTACAAATTTCTGATGAGACTAGTGCGATTTATTCTCCGGCAGATTGGCAGGTTCATCCGGCGCAGATGACTCAGGCTTTGGTGAGGGCGGCGGAGCGCCAAGGTGTCGAGTTTAATTGGAATACTAATGTTTTGCGAGTTACCGATGGGGGAGTAGAGACTGAGCTAGGATTTGTGGAAGCCGATCGGGTCGTTATTACTGCTGGGTTAGGAAGCTCTCTGCTGACGGCAAATTCAGCACAGCCATTGGAATTAATGCCAGTTTTGGGTCAGGCGATTCACTATCGGTTGTCAGAGTCTCCTGATTTTCATCCGGTGGTTACTCGCAACGATATCCATCTGGTGCCGTTGGGTGGTGGTGAATATTGGGTGGGGGCGACAGTAGAATTTCCTGGAGATTTACTGGTGGGTGCTCAGGTTGTGCCCAGTGTTGAAAGTTTGGCAGAGTTGCAAAGGTGCTCGATCGAGTTTTTCCCAGCTTTGGCAGATGCTGAAATTCTGGATACTTGGTCTGGGCTACGTCCACGCCCGGTTGGTAGACCTGCTCCGGTAGTGGAGCGGCTAGTGGGATATCAAAATGTGATTGTGGCTACTGGACACTATCGTAATGGGGTATTGTTGGCTCCGGCAACGGCCAAGATGGTGCAGGAGTTGTTAGCACATACACCTTAATCCAAAATCATTAATCAATTTTCAGTGATACGATCAATCCCGACGCATTTGACCATCAAACACTCGCGCAGACTCATGAGCAAAACAGAAAAATTTAATTACACTTCCCCCAGCGGCTTCGACATTGAATTTTTGCCCGGAGAAAAGCGCCTCGAACAACATTTCCTTGATACCATGCGCCGAGTATTTGAGCTATATGGCTTCACCCCGATCGAAACCCCCGCAGTGGAGCGCCTCGAAGTATTACAAGCTAAAGGTCAACAGGGTGACAACATCATCTACGGCATCTCGCCCCTAGTGGCCAACGCCGAAACCGGTGAAGCCGACAGAGCACTCAAATTCGACCAAACCGTCCCCCTCGCTGCTTATATTGCCCGTCACCTCAACGATCTCATCTTTCCTTTTGCTCGCTATCAAATGGATATGGTATTTCGGGGAGAACGAGCCAAAGCTGGACGCTATCGCCAGTTTCGCCAGTGCGACATCGATATTGTGGGGCGTGGCAAACTCGACTTGCTTTACGATGCCCAAATGCCCGCAATTATTGCTGAAATCTTTACCCAGCTCAATATCGGCAAATTTCAGATCAGAATCAACAATCGCAAAATCCTTACCGGCTTTTTCACCGCCGTAGGCATCGCCCCTGCACTAGCTAAAACCTGCATCAACATCGTCGATGAGCTGGATAAAATTGGCGTTGCCAAAGTGCAAGCCGAACTAGAAAAAATCGGAGCAACTGCCAACCAAGCCCAACAAATCATTGATTTTACCCAGATCCAAGGCAGCCCCGACGAAATTCTTACCAAGTTACAGGGGATGTTTACCGAAGCCAGCGAATTCCAAACCGGCGTAGCTGAACTAACGTCGGTAATTGCCGGGGTTCGGTCGTTAGGAGTCGCTGAAAGTAATTTCTGCATCGACCTCTCGATCGCTCGAGGACTTGGCTACTACACCGGAACTGTCTATGAAACCACCCTGTTAGGCTACGAAAGCTTGGGCAGCATTTGCTCCGGTGGTCGTTACGCCGAACTAGTGGGTTTGTTTGCCGGAGAAGAGATGCCGGGAGTAGGCATCTCGATCGGTCTCACCCGCCTGATTAAAAACCTGCTGAAAGAAAAAATCATCACTACCCTTCCACAATCCCCTGCACAAGTGATGGTGTTAAATCTCGATAACCAACTGATGCCCAGCTACTTAAACCTCGCTCAACAACTCCGCCAAGCAGGCATTGCCACCATCAACAACTTTGAAACCAGCAAAATGGGCGACCAACTCAAAAAAGCTGAAAAGCTCGGCATTGAGATCGCCATTATTCAAGGATCGATCGAACAAACCGAAAACCGTTGTCAAATCAAGGTGCTAGCCACTCGCCAACAGCAAGATGTTTTGGTGGCCGAACTAGCCGCAACAGTTAAAGGCTTGATTAGTTGAGAGTTGATAATTGACAGTTGACAATTTATCCACTCTCAACTCTCAACTGTCAATTATCAACTAATCACCACTATTAATTCTCAACTATCAATTGTCCACTGTCAACTATCAACTCATGTTCAACCTCTTCGCCCCAATTCTCATTGCTCAAGCCACCCCCGAGATAGAACCACCAGTAGCCCCAGAGCCACCGCCGCCGCAGTATATTATTCAAAAACAACCTGTTCGATCGCTCCCCGGCAAGCTAGATAAAATCCCGGTATTTAATAGCAACAGTCCAGAAGTAGTTAAAAACACTGGTGTCTTACTGTCTACTTTTTCGCCCCAAGGTAAAAGTAACAGCGACCTGCATTTAAACTATACTTTCAATGGTCGCTTTGATATTTTCACTCATCACATTGCCCGCCCACCAGTCGATCCAGTCATTGCTAAACGTCAAATGAATCTAGGGATTATTGCCTATAATCCCGGTAACAAACCAGTGAAACTGGAAGTCCTTCAATCACTAAGCTACACCAGCAAAGACGATGCCCCTTTTCGGGAACTACCGTCTTATGCCGATAATGCCAACGGTGATGTTTATTCTGGTCCAGGCTCCCGCCTCGCCACCGATATTCTGCGTGGTATCAGCGATCCACTCACCAGTATTATCATTGCCCCTGGTCAAACTCAGGTAATTTTCAATCGACCTATTCCTACCGGCAGTGCTCGATCGGGCTTAATGAAACTACGCAGCAACGGCGGTGTTCAAGTTGCCAGTATTGCCTTACTAGATAACATCGAAATCCCCCCAGTAGTCCCTGA
>JANOXZ010000826.1:0-2883 GCA_031418695.1 Synechococcales cyanobacterium VAR_35_metabat_10 | reverse complement strand
GATCGACGCTGTGGCCGATGAGCTGCTAAAGCTAAATCGATTGCTTCTGCTTTACCGTCAATTTTCAAAAGGTAATTGTTACTCATTGCATATCCTGCAACTCTTAAAACTCCTTTAATTGTTTTTCTACTTCCCCTTTTTCAAACTGCCCTGCGTGTATTTTTTTTTTTCCATAAACCTTCCCCCCCGTTTTAGACGTGCTTCTTCTTCACCCCCCCCCACTTCTAGATCAACAATGCCGGAGCTAGCTAATCGCCTGTGCTTCTTGAGGCGAGACTTCCTTGAAGTGGATGACATCTTTTCGTGGATCTACGAAGCTGACTTGAACTTGAATTCGATCGCCTGGACTAATCCATCGATCAAACCGCATCGCAAACTCTAGCCCCAATTCTTCTAACAAAATCAATGCCAGCTCATCATCTTCGCGCAACCAGCGCAACATAATGGCATCCCAAGACTGGTGGTGAGCGCGCCCCAAATACTCCAGCGACCAATAGCGATTGGTCTGACGCTCCATCAGAGTGCCTTCGTAGCTAGTGCTGACGATCGACTGCATAATTTCTTGCAGCTTGTCGTAGTCAAAAGGCAATGGGTCGCCGCGTAAATGTGCTTTGATTTGGAAATGGACGATCGTATCGGTATAGCGGCGAATTGGTGAAGTGGCCTGACAATAAGTATTCAACCCCAAGCTAGCGTGCCGTAAGGGCGATAAACCCATTTCACTACGAGGCATACAGCGACGGATGGCACAGAACCTGACTGGTCCTGGTGGGAGCAAATTCAGCTCTTCATCTGATGGTAGTTCCGGTTGGGGCTGGCCGCGATAAGGCAAAGGCAACTCATTATCTTGACCATAACGAGCAGCGACTTCCCCAGTCATAATCATCATTTCGGCGACTAGCTGGCGGGCGGGGGAATCTTCGATGATCGAGATATCGATTTCGTCATCATGCACCTTGATCGAAGCCTCGGGCATACTGATATTCACTGAACCCTGGGCTTGTCGCCACTGCTGCCGGAGCTTACCCAGTTTCGAGATAGCTGCGATTTCGGGTTCGTTAAGAATACCCAGTTGCAGCATTTCATCTACGTCGTCGTAAGTGAGGCGATAGGTAGGCTTAATCGAAGAAGCGGTGATTTGATATTCAATCACTGCACCGGTGTCATCCAAAATCATTCCAAAGCTCAAGGCACAGCAAACCTGACCTTGAATCAAACTCATTGGCCCGGTGGCTAGTGCCGTAGGAAACATCGGAATCATGCCGGTGGGCAGATAGATGGTGGTCGATCGACGGCGGGCTTCGGTATCGATCGCATCCCCAGGTGAGATAAAGCGAGTTGGGTCGGCAATGTGTACCCACACTTGTTGGCGGCCATCAGGGAGGGTTTCTAGGCTGACACCATCATCAATTTCGGTGGTGCTTTCGTCGTCGATCGTGTAAACCTTGATATGAGTGAGGTCACGGCGATCGGGATCTAAATCTGCTGGGAAATCCGCCAGCATATCTTGGACTGCTGCGGTAATAGGATCGGCGAAGTCTACGGGGATTTGGGCGCGGCGCAGGGCGATGTTTTCATGGGGCGACCAAATGCCTATGCCAACCAGTAAATCAAACACCTGTTGTTCTGACTGGCCTTTGCCGATCGCTACCAATAAATCGGCGGTGCCTTTGAGCGGAAAGTCGGGTTGGAGGACAAATTTCTCGAAGCCTTCGATTTTTAGTCGATCGGCTTCTGTCCAGGTGACTTCAGTACCACTTAAGCGGGTGTGGATGCGATCGATGAATTCTTGTAGATCTCGTTCTTTTTGTTCTTTGACGGCGATCTGGTGCTGAAGTTCAAGGACTTGGTTGCGGGGGCGGGGTTCGTAGTTTTGGTCTTTTTTATTTTTGAAGTAAACTTTGTCGCCAGAAAGTAGACAGTGAGCTGCGTAGGTATGCACTGGTGAGTCATCTGCATACAGTAAATCAGCCAAGCCCGCTGGGTCGGTGGTGCCATCTTCGTCTACTAGCATTTCCCAGGCGATCGGCAGGTTGGCGGGGTCGATGTGGGGGGTGACTGAGGCCAGAAACTTTTCGATTTCGGCGGGTTGTTTGAAGCTTACGCCCGCCACGGTATAGGTAATATCTTTGGTGGGATGAAGCTGGTGTGACTGCTGGCGAGCATCGATTGCCACCCAGAGCTTTTTGCCTTCTGGTCGATCGATAATGCCCAAGCGGCGATCGCCGTTGTGCCAAAATTCTACTAAAGTACCCTTCTCCACCGGCTTCAATCCTTATATTTATATACTAGAGAATGGTGCCTAGGCTCTTTCTTGATCCCAGACACGACTAGCTAGATTTCAGCAGCTTTAGCCTTCGGCGTTGATGAAAGGCATCAGGGCGATTTGACGAGAGCGTTTGATGGCTAAGGTCACGTCGCGTTGTTGTTTGGCGGTAAGGCCACTGATGCGCCGAGGTAAGAGTTTGCCACGTTCGGTGACGAACTTGCGGAGCAGTTCTACGTCTTTGTAGTCGATCGGGTCGCCCGGTTTAATTGGGGAGAGGCGCTTGCGAAAATAAGCCATGGTGATTAGATATCTAGATATATGGGATGGGTAAAGCGACGACTACTTGATTTCTTTGTGAGCAGTGTGGCTGTTGCAGTGCGGACAGAATTTTTTAATTTCTAGCCGTGCTGTGGTGTTCCGACGGTTTTTGCTGGTGGTGTAACGTGATACGCCGGGTGAGCGTTTGTTCAGATTGGTCCGACACTCGGTACATTCGAGGGTGATGGTAATCCGTACTCCCTTTTTAGCTGCCATAAGAAGGTTCCTAAGTCCCGCAAGGGATCAAAAATTAAACACAATTTCTAATTATGCCATGGATTGCTGGAAATGAGCAA
>JANOXZ010000825.1:0-7792 GCA_031418695.1 Synechococcales cyanobacterium VAR_35_metabat_10 | reverse complement strand
AAAGCCGAATCCCACGCCCCCACCAAAAAGCCGGAGTCACAAAATGTTGACTCCGGCTTTTGAATAATCTTTGGGACTATTTTTTGTTGCCAGGAAGATTGTTATATTGGTTCAAAGCTGCGGCCAAAATGTTAAAGATCGCCCAGCCACCTGCTAACAGAACAGGTGCGATGACAATAATAATGCGAAAATCGATATCCATATTGATGTTTCCTAATTAAAATTAACTGAATATATTCGCCGCTAGCGGGCGCTTTAGTATATTTTCCAGATTACCACATCTCGCCCAGGGGTAGATAATTCTGTGTTGTAGAGAACCTTTGCTGTCCGTATCTATCAGCAAAATAATTGATCTCCATCACCCTCTCTTCAGAATATTACTTTATTAAGACAGATTAGCAATGTTAATGCAATCGAAAGACCTCAAAGATTTGGGGGTGTTTCTGCTAGTGAAATAACTCAATATCTGTAAACGATCATTTATCTATAAAAATCAAAATTGTTGAGGTTGATGATTTTTTTGGATTCAGATAAAAAGCGATAGCTTTGCTTGCGCCTTCGGCGATCGATCACCATAATATAAGCGATCGACATCACAGACAAACCCATAGGATCTAAGTAGCAAGCCAAAAACGTTGAATTATTCAGCATTTTTGCTCTATCTGTATTATTGAATACTTAAGCTATATTTGTCTGGACAAGTATTTTAAATTAGCCTGTATGTCTTCCGCCCCCAATAACTCAACCGCATTGTTTAATGAAGCTTTGGGTTTAGCTTTAAACAAACTATCTATATTTGCTAAGTCGCCTAGCTTTATCGAACAAATGACCATGGCCTTTGGGAGTGGTTGGTCGCCGATCTTTGCTCAAGATGTAGTAACAGAGCTGGCTGGGGGCAAATTGCCGACTATCGAAGTAGTCGCAGAGCTAGGTGGGGCTTTGGGAGCTTACGCTGCTGACACCAATAAAATTTATCTTTCTCAAAAATTCTTGCTTGCCAATCAAGCCAACTCCCAAGCGATCGCTAATGTGTTGCTAGAAGAAATTGGTCACTCGATCGATGCCCGGATCAACAAGGTAGATAGCGTAGGTGACGAAGGCGAAATATTTGCAGCCTTGGTAAACCAGCGCACCCTCAGTACTGGAGAATTGGCGGGATTGAAGAGCCAAAACGATCAGAAGACCTTGGTAATTAATGGACAAGCTACTACTGTCGAACAGGCCACCTACGGCAGCATTAATGTGGATGGTAACTTGGCAGACTGGACAGCAACAGAGCGGATCGATATGGTTCCTGGCAGCGGTGTGGCTGGTTACGAGGTCTATAGTAAGTATGCTGCCAACAATTATGTCTTTGGTATCAAGTCAGCAGTAGCGATCGGCAATGGCTCGACTATTTGGATTGATGCTGACCAAAATGCGGCGACTGGCTTCCAAATCTTTGGCTTTGCGGGCGGTGCTGAGTACAACATTCAAATTGGTACTGACGGTAAAGCTAATTTGTACAGCGGCGGTGAAGGTCAGACTTTTGTAAGTGCTTTGGACTATAGCCTCAGTGCCGATGGTAAGAATTTGGAAGTAGCGGTAGCGGGCACCGCCTTGGGCACTACGGCTCCTGGCGCCATCAATGTCTTAGCCGATGTGAACAACAGTGTTTATTTATCTGGCGACTATAGCCTGTTTAAATACACCGTGGCCCAGACCACCATTGGCTCAAAAACTACTTATGGCAACATCACTCTGGATGGTGCTTTGACAGACTGGACTGCTACTGATCGATTAGACATCTTACCCGGCAGTGGCCAAGCCGGTTACGAAGTCTATGGTAAAAACACCTTAGATGGCTATGCCTTTGCGATTAAATCGGCGGTGAACATTGGTGCCAACACTACTATTTGGTTGGATACCGACAAAAATAAATCTACTGGCTTCCAAATCTTTGGTTTTGCTGGTGGTGCAGAGCGCAATATTAATATTGCTGCTGATGGCAATGCCTATCTATACAGTGGCGGTGCTGGTCAGACTTATATTACTAAGCTCGATTCTAAAATCAGTGCTGATGGCAAAACCCTAGAAGTTGCCGTCGGCAAAGATCAAATTGCTGCGGGTAGTGGTTTGAATGCGTTGGCTGATGTGAATGATGCTGTATATTTACCCGGTGACTATAGCACTACGCCTTACAGTGTGAGCAATGCTATTATTACGGCTCCGCCTACAACTGCGGCCTATGGAAATATTACTTTAGATGGTAGCTTGGCTGATTGGAAGCGGATTGATCGCCTAGATTATCAGCCCGGAATTGCTCAAGCTGGCTATCAGATTTTCGGTAAAAACACCGCTGATGGCTATGTGTTTGCCGTTGACTCGGCAGTAGCAGTGGGTACCAACACCACTATTTGGTTAGATACCGATCAAAATAGAGACACTGGTTTCCAAATTTTTGGCACCACGCCTACTACTGCTGGTGCCGAATATAACATCAACATCGCTGCTGATGGTAATGCTTATCTATACACAGGTGGTGCTGGTCAAAATATCGTAGCTAAAGTTGATGCCAAACTTAGTGCCGATGGCAAACAGTGGGAAGTTGGTGTCAGCAAAAATCTGTTGTCGTTAACTGGCGCTGGGATTAATGTGTTAGCTGATGTGAACAACACTACGTTCTTGCCTGGAGACTACAGCCGATCGCCTTTGACTGTCATTAGCACTCCTTTACCAACTCGTACTGACCTCAGCAAAAAAGTGGGAATTGTTTATTCCGAGACTTCTGCCAATAAATTCTTTGATAAGAAAGCTTATGGCCAGTTGTTTGGTAATGCCCAGAACCAAGCAATGCAGGCTGGAGTAAACTTCGATATTTTGACTGAGACCGATCTCAAAGATCTGAGCAAAGTAGTCCAATACGATTCTTTGGTATTTGCAGGCTTTGCCAATGTGAAATCGGCAGATGTGGCATCGATCGAAAACGTTTTGACTCAAGCATCAGCGAAGTATGGGGTTGGAATGGTTGCTGCTGGCGACTTTATGACCAATGACGAAACTGGTGCTGCTTTGGCAGGCGACCCTTATCAGCGCTTGAAGAATTTGTTTGATGTAAATCGCACTGGGGGCGGTACTGTCGTTGGGGGCGCGGTTAGTGTAAATATCAAAGATACGACTAGCCCTATTTTAGAATCCAGCTATACTGCGGGTGAACAAATTGCTAGTTATGCCAGCAACTTAACTTTCTCGGCTTACACTGGTTTGACACAGACCGGCACGGTGTTGGCTGACCAAACTGTCAATGGCCAAAAATACAATGCAGTAATTGCTACTCAAACTGGTGGTCGCAATGTTCACTTTGCCGATCAATCTATTTTTGCTGATAGCAATTTGGGTTGGCAAGGGTTAGATTGGTCTGTCTACGGCAACCAAGCCAAGGTTGGTCTAGATATGACTCGTAACAAGAGCATTTTCATCTCGCGTGATGATGTTGACCAATCTAAATTTGCGTTAGAAGCGCCAATTATCGAAGCTAAAGTTGGTGATATTTTAACTGAATGGAAGGCCAAGTATAATTTTGTTGGTTCTCACTACATCAATATTGGTAATAATCTAGCAGCCAATGAGTTTACCGATTGGGCTGTGATGAAGCCTATTTACCAGAAGTGGTTAGATCTAGGAAACGAAATTGGCACCCACTCTTATACTCACCCTGCAGATGTCAGTCAGCTCAATGCAACTCAGCTTGAGTTTGAGTTCAATCAATCTAAGCAGATGATTTCTCAGCAGCTCGGTGTACCTGTAAATGGGACAGCTACTCCAGGCAACCCTGATAGCTTATTTGTTGACCAAGAACTCTCCAAGTATTTTCAGTATGTGAGTGGAGTTGGTTCAGCTTATACTAACTCTTTTGGTTACTTGGAACCAGGTGATGAAACTATCTTCCTTGCTCCTAATATTTCTTTTGACTTCAATTTAATTGACTTCAAAAAATTGACAGCAGCTCAAGCGGAAGTGGTCTGGGCAAATGAATATGCTCAACTTACTAAGCATGGCAATACTCCTTTTGTCTTGTTTGATTGGCACGATTATGGCGTTACTGCCACACAGCCCGGTTATACCAAAGAAATTTATGAAAATTTTATTGCCCGTGCCTACAACGATGGTACTGAATTCGCTACTTTAGATGATGCTCAAAAACGGATTCGGGCTTTTGATGCCGCCAAGCTGACGGTAAATCAAGTAGGTGATACCATCACTGCTGTTATTACTGATGCTACCGATATTGGCAAGTTTGCTTTGGATATTAATGCCGGTACCAAGGTGATTAAAAGTGTCACAAACTACTATGCCTATGACAATGACTCGGTGTTTACCACCAAAACCGGTGGCAGCTACACCATTAACTTGGACACTGGTACTGATGATGTCAGCCACATTACTTCTTTAGACCAACGTAACGAATTGGTTTCGGTGACTGGTGATGGCACCAACTTGAACTTTAGCTTCAATGGAGCGGGCAAAGTTACCACCGATATGAAGGCGATCGATGCCACCCAACGCTATAGAGTAACCGGTGCCGATGATTTTAAAGTAACTGGCGATAAGCTAGAGCTAACTTTCAACAACAATACTAGTCACACTGTTGGTATTTCAGTCGTTAATGATACCGCTCCGATCGTCGCCACGCCAATTGCGAACGTGATCACTACTGCCGATGCTCCCGGCACTAAGTCGATCGATCTGAGCAAAGTATTCAGTGATATCGATAAAGACACCATTACTACCAGTGTAGTGACTAACAGCAATGCTAACTTGCTGAAGGCCGTTGTTACTGGCACGACCTTGAATCTGAACTATGTGCCTTATGAGTTTGGTACTACCACTATCACCTTGCGAGGTACTGCGGGCGGTAAGTCGGTAGATACTAGCTTTAATGTAACTCTGAATGGTGTTACTCCGATCACCAACGGCAATGATACCGCTCAAACCATCAATGGCAAAAATAGTGATGAAATCATTAAGGGCTTGCTAGGCAACGATCGATTGAATGGCAACGGCGGCAACGATGTGCTGATCGGTGGCGGCGGCAACGATTCACTCTATGGTGGTGCTGGCAATGATGTGTTGTTGGGTTCAAACCCCTTGAGTGTGACTCCGGGTACTGGCAGCTATGATGTGTTGCAGGGTGATGCTGGCAATGATCGATACATATTGGGTGATGTGAATGCTGTTTACTACAACGATGGCATTAGCACTAATACAGGCCGATCAGACTACGCGGCAATTATTGGTTTTGCGGCTGGTGATGTAATTCAACTCAAGGGCAAAGCTGCTGATTACACGTTGTCTTTGGGTACTGCACCTAACAATGGCAATCAGCAAGGTACTTTGATTCAAAGCTCTCTCTTTGGTCAACCAGAGCTGATTGGTTTTGTCGCTGGCTCGACTAATTTGAGTCTAACTAGCACTGCCTTCACTTACGTCTAGTTCAAAAATTTCATTTGTTAACTTCCGGCGTTGATTTGCAAATCAATGCCGGAATATTTTTATATATTTCTCTGATTCTTAACTAACGGTCATCATTGGAATTGTTGCTTCTAAAGCATTCCAGACATCAATCAACCGATGGTAGCTGATTGATTCATACCCATGAGATTCGTATCTTTGGATCATTTGCTCTTTGATGCTCAGCTTGTCAGCGAGTTCTTTTTGGGTCATGCCCAGGCTGATGCGTTTTTGGATGAGTACTTTTGGTAGGTCTTCGATCGATCCCATTTTAATTTCTACTCTTCCAGCTTTCAGCTCGTCATACTCCAAAAGCTGAGACTGCATTCGATCAATTTGGGTTTGAAAACTATGCTGAACTGCCGATACCTGTCGAGGGTGCAGATCTTCAGAGTGTTCCAGCAATTTTCCGATGGCTTGTTGTAAGTCTTTGATGGCACCTTGGGTAACTTTGTATTGGTGCTCGTTTTGAATCATCATGTTTATTTACCTGGGTAAGTCAGAGTATTAAAGTCAAGGGCGATGATCCCGATGGGTTGTCCATCGGAGTTTTTTTGTAAAAACCCTTGAAACAAGGACATGAAATCTACCCGTAGCTCACAGCCAAAGCGGGCTTTTTGTTCATCAGGCTCTTCAAAAATTGGATCGAGTAAGTTGATATCGATCAGGGTTCCATCAAAGCAGCCATCAATATCATTGGGTTTATCCTTATTTGTGACAAAGCTGCCGCCGATGTGAACTGTGTGACAGCCCAAGGGGATCAACAGTTTGAGGGCAGACATCAAGCCAGATAGAAGGTTGATGCGTCGAGAATTGTACCCATAATGATCACAAAACTCTTGCCAACTCATTGGCCAAATGCCAGGGGGTAGATAGCCTTGTTCAGTGAAAGAGGGCATTGATATTATTTTTTCTCAGACATACTGGGGATCTATATCCAGAATAGCACAACTTTTTTGCTGATATTTTTCAACCCAACTAAATCATTGGTGCTTTTTATACATTTTGCTGGATGGTGGGTGGATAAGCCATTAGTGAAGTTGTTACTAAATGTACCAATTTTGTATCAGTGAAATCAAAGCTATTAACATGGGGACAATCTTTAGGAAGTGTGGCAGTAAATGAAGTGATTAAAAATGTTATAAAAGCGGCTCTTTTTTCAGCAGGTATAATAATTCCATAAGCTTTCAGGAGCAAAGGCATGATTTCGGCTAAGGAATTTACTGATTTGATGCCAGATGGTCGTCTGTTGGGTAGCGAGGAGCCAGAGATGGAAAGTAGTCTGCATTATTTGCAAGCACTTATTCTGGTGACTTGTTTAGAGTGGTTGTGGCGCGATCGACAGGACTTTTTTATTGGCGCTAATTTGACCGTATATTTCAGTCGCCAACAGATTAAAAACCGCGATTTCCGTGGACCAGATTTCTTTTTGGTAAAGAACACCGATCGGCAGCCCAGACGTTCTTGGGTGGTTTGGGAAGAAGATGGCAAGTATCCAGATCTGATCATTGAATTGCTCTCGGAATCTACCACAGAAACTGATAGAACTACCAAAAGAGAGCTATACCAAAACCGCTTTCGTACCCCAGAGTATTTTTGGTTCGACCCAGAAAGTTTGGAATTCGTTGGTCTACGTTTAGTCAGCGGTCAATATCAAGACATTCCCGCCCAACCTTTCGGTCTTTGGAGTGATGTGCTAGAGCTATATCTTAGTGTTCTCGATGGTCAGCTCCGATTTTTTACGATTCAAGGAGAATTGGTGCCAACACCGCAAGAAGCTGCTTTGCATGCTGAGGAATTGGTGGCCACGACTCAGCGACAACTAGAAGCGACTCAAGTTCAGCTTCGACAACTTCAATCTCAGATCGATGCTCGTTCTGATGTAGATATAGCTGATCTATAATTCAAGGAATAGAATAATTTAGTTACACCAAAAATCCACTGTTTCATCATGTCTACTAGAGAATAGTAATGGTTTTAATTTAAAATTAATATGGAGATAAATAAATATGAGATGAGAAATAGTGAAATATTTGCTGCTGTATTTTTAATGCTATCTGCTATGTCGAATGGCGCAGTGTTCGCAGAAAGTAATGCCTCTTATGTTGATTTATATGGTGTTGCACCAAAAGTAATAGCCGATGCTATAATGTGGTTCGCCGGGGTGAATAGCTCAGCCGGATAGAGCAGCTACCTTCTAAGTAGCTGGTCGGGGGTTCGAGTCCCTCTTCACCCATTTTAATCGCCACATCATCTAAAAACTGAAACTGAGATTAGTGCGGATCACGCCAATTAAGGCTGC
>JANOXZ010000824.1:0-9901 GCA_031418695.1 Synechococcales cyanobacterium VAR_35_metabat_10 | reverse complement strand
GAACCTGTCTGGTACGAATTATGAGCTCGTTGCCTAAACCGCTCGGCCAACCGTGCAAGATATCTTTTAGACATCCTAGCAAAAAATTCGATCGATTAACCCTGTTACCAAAATTCAGGCTAACAAAAACTCCGAAAGAATTCAAACAAACCAATCTCAAACCACTGCGGTATAATCTTTAAGACTTTCGGTCTATAGTAGTACAAGTGGTCACTCCTCAAGGTTCTAGAACAATGCGCATTGCCAACAACATCACCGAACTCATCGGCTCTACGCCTCTAGTTCGTCTTCAGCGTATCCCCCAATCTGCTGGCTGCGAGGCAGAAATATTAGTCAAGTTAGAAGGAATGAATCCTGCGGCTTCCGTCAAAGACCGCATTGGCATCAATATGATTGTGGCTGCCGAGAAAGAAGGCTTAATTACTCCCGGCAAAACGATCCTAGTAGAACCTACTTCTGGTAACACCGGCATTGCACTAGCCATGGTGGCAGCAGCCAAAGGCTATACGTTGATCTTAACCATGCCCGAAACTATGAGCTTAGAGCGCCGAGCGATGCTCAAAGCCTATGGTGCGCAGTTAGAGCTAACCCCTGGTTCTGAGGGGATGAGCGGCTGTATTCGTCGCGCCCAAGAAATTGTTGATAAAACTGCCAATGCTTACATGTTGCAGCAGTTTCGCAACCCAGCCAACCCCGAAATTCATCGATTGACCACCGCCGAAGAAATTTGGACAGACACCGCAGGCAAAGTGGATATTTTGGTAGCTGGGGTAGGTACAGGTGGCACTATTACCGGCGTAGGCGAAGTGCTCAAAGCCCGTAAACCAGGATTTAAGGTAATCGCAGTAGAACCAACCAATAGTCCAGTACTTTCTGGTGGCAGACCCGGGCCACATAAAATCCAGGGCATTGGCGCGGGCTTTGTACCCCAGGTCTTAAAAGTAGACCTCATTGATGAAGTCGTAACTGTGAGCGATGCTGAGGCGATCGACTATGGCCGCAGACTAGCCCGCGAAGAAGGCTTGCTCTCTGGGATCTCTACTGGAGCGGCGCTATGTGCCGCAATTAAAGTGGGATGTCGTCCAGAAAACAAAGGCAAGCTGATTGTGATGATCCAGCCCAGCTTTGGTGAGCGTTATCTAAGTACACCACTGTTCCAAGATCCTGAAATAAAGCCGTAAACTGACCTGATGGCCACTCATTACCAAACCCTTCAAGTTACTCCCCGTGCCACGGCTAGCGAAATCAAACGCGCCTATCGGGAACTGGCCAAACAGCATCACCCCGATGTCCATGGTTCAGCCACCGCCACGATCGATCGGATGGTGGCCATTAATGCGGCCTACGAAGTTCTGAATGACCCTGGCCGCAAGCGGGACTATGATCGATCGCTCCAACAATCCCTACCGCTGAACCTAGAAATCAAAGTTGGCAAAGGCCCTAGCACCCAGCGTGCCCATGAGCGGGGCAGTGATGTCGATAGTCAAATGGAACAGTGGCTCAACGGAGTCTATGCCCCCATTAACCGCGCGGTTACAGCGATTATCAAACCTTTTAAAAGCCAAGTCCTCGCGCTCTCCGCAGATCCTTTTGATGACGATTTACTTGGTGCCTTTGAGGCTTATTTGCTAGATTGCCAGCGCCATTTAAAGAAAGCCGAAAAAACCTTACATTCTTTCCCTAATCCTGCTAACTTGGCTGGGATTGCAGCTAGTCTTTATCATTGTTTGAATAGATTGAGCGACGCGATCGAAGAATTAACTCGTTATACTACCTGCTATAACGATGAGTATTTATCCAGCGGCCAAGAACTGCTCAAAATTGCCGCTGAGTTGCAAAAAGATGCCAAGCGCCAGTTCAAAATGATTTCTTAGATTATGAGGGAATTTTAAGTATGTCTTGGAGTTCGATCGATCAGGTAATTACTAATATCACCCAACAGCCCGCCTGGGATGCCTTTCGAGCTTGGCAAGAAGTTATGGATGCTTGGCCAAGAGTGTTAGAAAGCATCCAAATTCAATCTAGTACACAAATTTATCCCCGAACGCGCAGTGGTGATGTCTTGCAAGTTGCCACCCACAGCGCGGCCTTAGCTGATCTTTGTACTTGGCAACGTCGATCGATCCTCAAAATCCTCAACACCACCCTCACCGATCCTCTAACCGATATCAGATTCAGCACCGGTCGCTGGCAACTCCCGGCTCCACCCACTCCCACCATTGACCAGGTAGATTACAGTTTGGCCGATCGGGTACTGTGTCCCCAATGTACCGCCTGCACCCCTCAATGGGAAATAGAGCGCTGGACAGTCTGCCGTTTTTGCATTGTGGAGCATTGGTAAGCAAAAGATGATGCCATACTAAAAGGACTGCAAATCTCTGCCCTCATCATGCCCGAACCATCCGATTCTACGAACACCCCAACTCCTATGCTCACCAAGCTTTGGCAAAGCTGGGGCGAAAACATCAAAATCTTGATTGCTGCTGTCATCCTAGCTCTAGTAATTCGCACCTTTGTGGCCGAACCCCGCTTCATTCCCTCGGCCTCCATGGTGCCTACTTTAGAACTGGGCGATCGACTAGTAGTCGAAAAAGTCTCTTATAAACTCCATCCGCCAGCCTATTCTGACATCGTAGTTTTTGCCGTACCACCCCAACTGCAAGCAGAAGGCTACCAAGCCGACCAAGCTTTTATCAAACGGGCGATCGGGCTACCGGGCGATCGAATTTCTTTAAAAAATGGCCGAGTATATCGCAATGATGTTGCCCTAGTCGAACCTTATGTCACCATCGCTCCCAAATCCGAAGATATTAGCAACATCACCATTCCTGCCAATGAAATCTTCGTGATGGGCGACAATCGCAATAACAGCAATGACTCGCGCTATTGGGGCACCCTACCCATGCAAAACCTGATCGGCAAAGCCGTTTGGCGATTCTTTCCCCTGACTCGCTGGGGCAAGCTCTGATCCCTGATCTGGTGCATTTTTAGCTAAACTCTCTTTTAATAAACTGGGCAAAGCAAAAATCGAGTCAGCAACAATCACCCCTTCTCCGGGCTTCTCACCAAATCTTTTGCCCTGGCGATTAGCCACTAAATTTTGTGAATGCTGCGATCGACGACCAGCCCTTAGCAACATCGCCGCATCACTCAAGGGAGCGATCGAACTAGTTAACTGTGGACGATAAGCAATCACCTTTTGCTTGATCGATCGGGCAACTGCCAATAGCTCTTCATCTCGGTTAATATCTCCCAAGAGCAATATGGCACTGGTCTGAGAGTCTTGACTAAGAATTTTGAGCCATGCACTGCCCGTAGAACCCAAAATCGAATCACTGCCCACATGAATGACGATCGATTGGCCAAACTGATAACGACGCAACAAATCAGCGGTTTCACAAGCCAAGCTTTTGCTGCGACTAATAATGCCCACCGTACCAGTTTGGAAACAAGTAGGGTTAAAAGATCCCAACAGCAATCGATCAGGTGCAATCATCCCAGCACTACCAGAACCCAGCACCACCACCTCGGAACTATGGCGCAAAATTTCCAGACTATCTAACGGCGGTACCCCACCTGAACAAATAATAATCCGCTCAATACCTGCGGCGATCGCTTCCAAGGCAGCATCCAAAACCTGCCAAGGTGAATTAAAAATAATTGCCACATCCATTGGCCCTAGATGAGCTTGAGCCTGCTCTACCAGATCAAAAACAGGGATTTCACCCTGGTACTGGCCACCTTTTCCAGCAGTAACTTCGGCCACAATATTAGTGCCATAGGCCAACATCTCATCCACTGCCACTAAAGCGGCTGGCCGATCGATGCCCTGAATTAATACTCGACAAGATTTTGGTAAATCAAACATAAAGTCACTAAAAAGAAGATGTAGCTTGCACTAAAGCAGCGATCGCTGCTTCTAAATTGCTTACTAATATGGGGGAAAAACGTTCTAAATTGATGTCTTTTAGCAAAAGTGGCGGTGCATCTACCACCACTTCTACTGACCAGGGCTCTAAGGTAGCCAGCGCCATCAATGGTGTATTGATGCTATGACATTTCACCAGTAACACATCAATATGTTTAGCCATTCCATGCAAAACTTCGATCATCTCGGGGATAGTTAATCGATCTACTGCCCAGCATTGAAAAATCGGTCGGCCAGCTCGCTGTAGCTCTACTACCGTAGCTACTGCCAATCCTCGACCCTCCATCAACAAACCAATTCGTCCACTACCAGTGGCTAGAGCCTTGGGTAAACTGCGCACCATGGTCTGGCGCATCAGTTCTTGAAGCTTAGGATGACGAATGATTGCTCGATCGTTGACGGTGACTTTACCATCTAGTGCCATCAGCTTGCCATCATTGCTGACCCCCAGCGGGTTAATTTCTACCAAGTCTAAATCATGAGCCACCATCAGTCGATACATTGCTTCAATGATGCCACTCACTTGAACTAATAACTCGCCGCTCAAACCCATTTGAATTGCCAGTTTCCGGGCATAAAAAGGCGAGAACGTATCATCAATCATCACTTGCTGCAACGAATCCATCAAGGCGACCAAATCCATGCCGCCCCGTTCTGAACCCAGGAGCACGGGCCGCCTTGATCGATAGTCAATCAACACCGCCAAGTAAAACTCCCGACTGACATCATATTTAGCTTCAGCCAGCAAAACCTGGGGCACCTCACCAAAAATTGGCAGGTTAAACATGGTCTGAGCCGCTGCAATACCATCAATGGTATTTTCCACAAATCGCACCCCCCCAACTTTACCCCGATGGCCGACGCTGACTTGAGATTTCAGTACCACCGGATAGGGGATTTTGAGAAATTTGATGTCAGTTGGTCGATCGATCCTTTGTGATGGCAGTGTCGGAATTCCCACCTCCTGAAACAGGTCTTTAGCTTGATACTCTAATAAATCCATTAATCTCAATCCATTAATCTGTGACGGGTGGAGTAATTCTTATTTTACCTTGGGCATCTTGTTCTACTTTACCGCCCAGTTCAATTATTTTGCTAATGGCTAATTTCCGGGCACTATTATCGATCGCCGTATCTAGTATCCCAGCCCAAGCACCAAATCTGGCCTGCTTGCTATGTGGGTTTTTGGCCAAGAAGTTGGCTGTGTTGCTTGATATTCTAGCAACTCGCCGCCCTTCTTCATCACCCGCTAGCTGTGCCCAATCAGCCGCTTTTTCCATAGAAGCTTTTGCCATTTGGGAATCACCTAAAAACAGCAGCTCATCAGTAGCTTTAAGCCGCCATAAGTAATAAGAGTATTTTGGTGAGTCAGGCTTAATCGATTTAAACCCTTCATTCATAATTTTAACTGTTCTGTCTGGATTGGCTAAATAGCCCGAACCGGTACCAGATAGATAATAATAAGCCAGAAAAAACCGAGGATCTTCTTTTAAAACTACATCAAAATAATCAAAGCCCAAGCTGTATCCGTTGACATTACGAGCCTCGGTACTTCCGAAATAGCTCAAAAAATCAATAAATGAGGTATTGGCGGCCAGATTATTAAAACCAAACTTAGGAATTTTTTTCATCAGCTCTAGCTGGTTAGCTCTCAATCGACTTTCCTGTTGGAGTGCGACAGGATCTAATGATTTATCTACAGCACGTAAATTCTTTAATTTGTTGGATTGCATGGCTGTCATGCCAAACACTAATACCGACATCAGGGCTGCAAAAGTTACTAACTTGGTTTGGGGTGCGGGTCGTGAGATAGAAATGGTCATCACAGGTTTCCTCTAGTCAACATTTCGGATTTGTTTAGGTTTGATAGTTCAGGCCAAAAAATTGGTAGGTTAAAGAATAAGTAGATATCGGAGTATTTTCATGGAAAGGTCAAAAACAACAAAAAAGATAGTTTTGATGGCCGTAAGTCTTGCCACTGGCGGCATGATTCTTACCAGTTTGTTGGGGGTATTGGATTTAGCTAAACCACTACCAACTGCGGTCAAAGCTTCTTCCTCTTCTCAGGATGCCCAGGTAGCAGCTAAAGAGAACGAATTCTTGGCCGCATTAAAAAAAGACCCCAAAGATCCCAAGGCGATCGAAGGTATGGAGCAAGTAGTGGAATATTATGGCCATACCGGCAACAAACAAAAAACTGTCGAATCTTTAGAAAAACTTCTGGCAGCAGCTCCTCAAGCAAAAAAAGTCAAGGAATATGCCAAAGTGCTGGATACTATCAAAAAGTCTCCGGCTCCTGGGACAAAAGAAAAATAGCAACTCGCAAAAAATCCCCAGTATTTTGACCGGGGATTTTTGTGGTGGAATTTCTTTAGATATTGGTCAAGAACTTAGTGCTATTTCCGCCTCTTCTGTTCTAGCTCTCTCCATAGCGGCATCTCTCATGGCAGCCCGTAAACTAAGGGACTGTTCAAATTCGATCGCGGCAGCCACTCCAAATTGTAAAATGCCTAAAATCCAACAGACTTCTAAAGTAAATCCTGCTTGATAATCGGCAATCCGATTACCAGCATAGGCATACCAAGCATCGGCAACATAGATAAAAAACACTGCTTGAGCTGTAATTTGCCATGGTCTAGCCAACCGACTACCCCAGGAATGAAACAGGATTGCTAAGGATAGACACAATAGACAAACATCACACCAAACATAAAAAACATTCAGATTTTTGCCATAGGGTTTGATTGCTTGATCGACAGATTGTACCCAAGCTGGAACTTCTACCGCAGGCGCAGCTTCTGCTGCTGGCTCTGCTTTTGCTGTCTCAGTCGTTGTTGTGGTGGTGCTGGGTGGGATCGCAACTGGCTCCAAAATAATATTTGCTAGCCCGATCGTGTAAGCGGCAATTACGCCAATGATCAAGAACTGCCATGCATTTGGCACAATTTTTCGTTGCCAAATCACCATCAGCATGGCGCTTAATAGTAAGACGTAGAATACAACAAAAAATGGATCTCCTAAACAGCCGGTCGAGTTCAGGTGCCAGATTAATTCCCAGGAAGAGAAAAAGACATTACCGATCGAAAAACACAGCAGAGCAATTCCCATGATCATCCAAGGCTTTTTATCATTCACCATGGTTTTGCTCAAACCGTTACGGAGACAGAGACAACCAGAAATAACTACCGGAGTTATTTGCAGGGCATAAGCTGTCAAAAATCGATACCACGTTGGTCGATCGGCTCCACTCATCGGGCCACTAAAAATGGCATAGATAGCGATCGAGATAATTGACCAGGCAATCGAGTATTTAATTACATTGCCTTGACTCCAGAATTTATTAGCTGGAGATTGATTGAGAAAAGAGCTGGCCATAGGCGGTAGACTTCCATACATAAAGTTCCGATTGTCTATAAGCATTCCCCTTTCAGTAGATAGATTAACAAAAAAGTTAGATTCATCAATAAACTGCTAAATTTTTATGCTTGCTAAAGCAGTTCTATCGCTGCGCTCGTCACAATTATGCTCCACTCAATAAACTTGAAAATTTAACCGTAAAAAACATCGCATTAGCTTTTTTTGTATTATGTGATACTGGCGAATAGCCGATCAATTCCATCCTGTAATTCTGGTTCAATATAAGCTAAAATTTGCTCTCGCATGTGCCTGAAAGCCCTTGCTATAGACTCATCCACCATGGCAGCAACAGCAGTAGTTGATATTTGATAGCAAGGCCGATCTTTTTTATCTAGCCCGAGCAAATACCAGGTGCCAGTATTTTTTTGAGTCTCCACAATCAATGACGGTGATTCCCAGCGTTTGCCATCAAGGGTATAACGAAACCGATCGACCGAGCGCATTTTGAGTCGGGGTAGATTGACGAAACTGTTGATATACTCACTGATCACAATTGGTCTAGATTGCAGTTGAGCTGTCAGAGCATTCTGAAGGGATTGTTGAAGAGCCAAGACTTCTCGATCGAACAACTCTGATACTCGAGTTTGCTGTTCTTCGATAAGGGATAAAATTGGAGGCTTGAGCTGATCAAGGATTTCTTTAAAACCAGTTTGGGCTGATTCTAAACTAGAATATTCCAACATGCCATGAGGCTGAAATTCGAGCTGAGATTGAAACCAGTGCAAAGGATGATGATTAGGTAGACCGGAAGTGCCGCCCTCTTGCAGTCGATCAGTCACAATCCGCTGAGAAAGAGATGCCTGTGCTGCTTCAGCTTCGGTTAATATCGGAGCCAATATTTCTTGGACAGTCTGTTGGCAAGCTTGAGCTTGAGCGGTGATCAGTTGATCAATGTTGGCGGCTAACGTCTCAGTGGAGCCGATGTTGGTGGTTGACAGCATAGTTCACGATCTCTTTTTTTCTAGTTTAAGGCTCTGAACTGATTTGAAGACTGTCGGTTTATTGTTTATTTACAAACGACAATGCGGGGTTCGGCTCCGCTCACCCCACATAATGATTTGTGGAATGGGCGGGGTAAACCCCGCATTGTTAAACCGGTTTTCCGGTTAATAGCATACGGTAGATGAGCGGAGTCGAACCTAGCGTCTGCCGCCTACTGGTTTCTTCGCTAGCTTGCGCAGGCGAATCGACTCAGGGGTAACTTCCACCATTTCATCGGGACCAATGTATTCTAAAGCGCGCTCTAGGTTCATATCGATCGGAGTCTGTAACTGCACCAATTCTTCCCCGCCAGATGCCCGGTGGTTAGTTAGCTGCTTGCTTTTACAGATGTTTAGCTCCATATCTTGACCCCGGTTGTTTTCGCCGATGATCATGCCTTTATAGACCTTGGTACCAGGGCCAATAAAGAATGTGCCGCGATCTTCTGCGCCTTGCAGCGAGTAATAAGTAGCTACACCTTCTTCAAAGGAAATCAGCACACCGTTCCGCCGAGCAGTAATGTCGCCGCAAGTTGGTCGGTATTCCAAGAAACTATGGTTCATAATGCCGTCGCCTCTGGTGGCGCGCATAAACTCGCCTCTAAAGCCAATTAGACCCCGAGCTGGCACCACAAATTCCAAGATCGATCGACCGTTGGAGGCCATCATATTTTGCATTTCGGCTTTGCGTTGACCTAAACGTTCTACGCAACCACCTACTGCTTCTTCGGGTACATCTAAGGCCAGCAGCTCGTAAGGCTCACATTTTTGGCCGTTGATTTCGCGGTAAATTACCTGAGGTTGAGATACTTGGAACTCGTATCCTTCCCGGCGCATGGTTTCAATCAAAATGCCTAAGTGCAATTCACCCCGGCCAGAAACAGCCAGTCGATCGGGTGAATCGGTTTCTTCTACTCTGAGAGCGACGTTGGTGTCTAGCTCTTTGAATAGACGATCGCGCACTTGGCGAGATGTTACTAGCTTGCCTTCTTGACCAGCAAAAGGCGAGTCGTTCACACAGAAAGTCATTTGCAAAGTAGGTTCATCTACTTTGATCATCGGCAATGCCGATGGCTCATCTGGACAAGCGATGGTCTCACCAATGTTGGCATCAGCAAACCCAGCCACGGCAATAATGTTACCGGCGGTAGCCGACTCAATATCAATTCGTTTCAAGCCTTCAAAACCCATCAGCTTACTGATTTTGCCTTTCAAAACCGAGCCATCATCCCGCAGCAGCACAGCTTGCTGACCCATTTTGATGGTGCCATTATGCACTTTACCAATGATGATCCGCCCCAAATAATCGGAGTAGTCGATCGTGGTGACTTGAAGCTGTAATGGCTTATCGGGGTTACCAACTGGAGGTGGCACATGGCGCAGAATCGCATTAAACAGCGGCTCCATGGTGGTGCTTTCTTCTTCTAGCTTGTCTTTAGCAAAGCCCGAGATCCCAGAAGCAAAGAGCTGAGGAAAGTCACACTGGTCATCGTCGGCACCTAGTTCGATGAATAGGTCAAACACTTTATCGATCGCTGCATTTGGTTCAGCGGAAGGCCGATCAATTTTATTGACC
>JANOXZ010000823.1:0-2272 GCA_031418695.1 Synechococcales cyanobacterium VAR_35_metabat_10 | reverse complement strand
GCATTACTCGCGCGTTGGCAACTACCTGCAAAGTACCCTCTACAGATTGGGTCTTTTTGACCAGTTTAACCAAGGCTCCTAAGCCAGAGCTGTCTACGAAATCGATCTTAGAGAGGTCTAAGATGATATGCGGTGGTCCATCTTCGATGAACTTGCCGACAACTTTTTGAAAAGTCGGCTCCGAAAAAGCGTCTAACAAACCGGTGAGCCGAAATACTTGACAAGTGTCTTTGAGTTCTCGGGTGCCGCGTAGGCTGACTGTTAATGTGAGTGTTTCAGCGATAATCGCCTCCTAACATCTGTCTCTTAGCAGGGAGCAATGAAAATAGAGAATCGAGCATAGCAAGCTGCTTGGCGTTTGTCAATCTTAATACCAAAAAATCTGCCAGTTCTACACTGTAGCCGATCGGTTATTCATTGTGCATCAATTAAACAATCAGCAGTTATTACTATGAAGTTACTTACTGTTCGACTAATTATAACCAATGATATTTAGTGTTAGCTTTGTTCACCCCAAAGGTGATCAGGGGCGATCGGGTGCTTAACGACCCTGGCGAGAAGAAAGTTTTTCGCACTGTGCCTGGGTTTCATGCAGTAATACCTGCAATCGATCGCCGGTTTTAAGTGTATCGGGTACCAAATTTCTGGCCTGCAATGCCATGTGCAACTGTAAGTGAGCCACATAGTCACTAATTTCTGCCCCTAGGGAGGGATCTTGGTGTGGTGGAACGGTACCGGTTTCCATTAGCCTTTTAAACCTTATAGCTTTTATAAAGAGAATTTATCACAAGAAAGATTATCACTTCTTTGATCGTAAACAACATTTACATTGATCCCCATTTCACCAAAATCAGCCAAATCACCGACTAGAAGCAATCTATTTATCCATCGGAAATTCACCCTGCTGCACATCCTGCTGATACGCTTCAACCGCCGCAGTAATAGTCTCCTTCAAATCAACATAAGCCCTAGCAAAGGGCGGCAACCGATCACTTAACCCCAACAAATCTGCCGTCACTAACACCTGACCATCACAATGCACCCCCGCCCCAATTCCGATCGTCGGTATCGCTAATTTCTCACTAATCTCCTTGGCCAAATCGGCAGGGATATGTTCCAGGACGATCGAAAACGCCCCAGCCTCCTCCAAAGCCACAGCCTCTGCTAAAATTCGCTGTTGATCGATCTCTGTTTTTCCCTGTTGCCGAAATCCCAACTGCTTCACTGACTGGGGAGTTAAACCCACATGCCCCATTACTGGAATCCCAATCTCTACTAGCCGCGCCACGGTTTTGATCATGTGCAGATGTCCACCTTCTAGCTTCACCGCTCCGGCACCGGTTTCTTTTAGAACTCGTCCGGCGGAGGCGATCGCCGTACTCACATCCTGTTGGTAAGTTAAAAATGGTAGATCTACCACCACCAAAGCTTTTTCGACTCCGCGCATCACTGCTTGGGCATGGTGAATCATCGCATCCAAGGTCAATGGCAGGGTGCTGTTATGACCTAGTGCCACCATTGCCAAAGAATCGCCCACTAAAATCATGTCTACCCCAGCTCGATCGAGGATTTGGGCGATCGGGTAATCCCAGGCAGTCAGCACTGTAATCTTTTTTTGCTGCTGTTTGTATTGAATGAGTTGACGGATTGTTAGCATGGCGATCGAAGTTGGGCTAGCATGGCGATGGAAGTAAGCCAGAAAGACTGGTAGAAACAATGATCTTAACGGACGCATGGCCGCAACAGCGCGCCTGGGTAGAAATTGATCGAAGTAAACTGGCTCACAATGTGGGTCAGCTTCGGAGCTTGTTGGCACCAGAAACCGCTTTGATGGCGGTGGTGAAAGCCGATGCCTATGGTCACGGCTCGATCGAAGTAGCCAAGACTGTCCTGGCAGCCGGAGCGACTTGGTTAGCGGTGGCCACTGTCCCGGAAGGAATTGAGCTGCGAGAGGCTGGTATTACGGCACCTATTTTATTACTGGGCGCAGCTAACAGTTCTGAGCAAATTGAGTTGATTGAACAATGGGGCTTGCAGCCTTCGATCGTTAGCTTGGAACAAGCTCAGTACTTTCAAGAACATTTAGTGAAGCCGATCGATGTCCACTTAAAAGTTGATACCGGCATGTCTCGCTTGGGTATTCCTTGGCAGAAAGCGGCAGATTGCTGTCAAATAATTCGTCAGTTTTCCAATCTGCAAATTGCCAGCATCTATTCCCACTTGGCTACTCCCGATGAACCAGATCCGACCATCTTAGAGCTGCAAGAGCAGC
>JANOXZ010000822.1:0-2205 GCA_031418695.1 Synechococcales cyanobacterium VAR_35_metabat_10 | reverse complement strand
GACCCCAGTGGCGTGGGCTGTGCCAACGGCAATTTGTTTGGCCTACCCCACAGTTATGAAACCGCCAAACTAATTGTGATTGCCGTACCCTGGGAAGTCACCGTCTCTTATGGAGCCGGGACAGCCAATGCCCCCCAACGGATTTTGGCGGCTTCGCCCCAATTAGATCTATTTGACTTCGATCATCCTACAGGCTGGCAGCAGGGGATTTTTATGGAGCCAATTTCTGCCGAGATATTAGCCAAGAATCAGCATTATCGTCAGCAGGCGGCCTTGGTGATTGATCGATTAGAGCAAGGCAGATCTCTGGAGCCAGATTTGACAGCAGTATTGGCCGCCGTGGATGCCGCTGGGGAAGAAGTGAACCAATGGTTGTTCGATCGTTGTCAACAGGCCATGAGTCAAGGCAAACGAGTTGCAGTGATTGGTGGGGATCACAGTTCGCCTTTGGGATACTTTCGCGCCTTAGCCACCAAGTATCCCAACTTTGGCATTTTGCACATCGATGCCCATGCTGACTTGCGTAATGCTTATGAGGGTTTCACCTACTCTCATGCCTCTATTATGTTCAATGCCCTCCAGATTCCTCAAATTACCAAGCTGGTGCAGGTGGGACTAAGGGATATTTGCCAAGATGAGGTGGATTTAATTAATGGTTCTGCCGATCGAGTGGTGGCCTATTACGATACAGCGGTGCAGCAGCGACTCTATGGAGGCCAAAATTGGCTAGAAATTTGCCGCGAGATCGTGGCGCATTTGCCTCCGCAGGTACATATCAGCTTTGATGTAGATGGCCTAGATCCTAAACTTTGTCCTCATACCGGTACACCGGTGCCGGGAGGGCTGGAGTTGGAGCAGGCTTACTGCTTGTTTAGAGAAGTGGTCAAGAGCGGTAGACAAATTATTGGCTTTGACTTAGCCGAAGTTGGCGATGCTGACTGGGATGGCAATGTGGGGGCACGGATCGTCTATAAATTAGCGAATCTGTTGGATTTATCTCAAAAAGTGTGATTTTCCGTAAATATCTGCAATATTTCGGTAACGTTTTTGGCAATTGACCAATTCAGTCTATTTGACTACTCTCAGGGCTGAAGCCACTAAGTTTCCCGCATCTCGCACTAGTACTATATGATGATTAGCGGCGTGCATCCGAAGGTGAGATATGGGATTAATAATTGCCACGATTAATATGAAAGGGGGTGTGGGCAAAACCACACTCAGCGTCAACTTGGCAACCTGTTTGGCAAAATTTCATCAAAAGCGGGTACTAGTAGTCGATCTAGATACTCAAATTAGCGCCACTCTCAGTTTGGTTTCCCCTCAGGACTTTGCGCGAATTCGGCGAGAAAAAATGACCATCAGCTATTTGGTCGCCAAGTCTCTCAAGCCCAATCACCGCTATAAGTTCACGATCCCAGACACGATTACTAAAAATGTGGCTGGAGTCAATGGCTTAGATTTACTCTCAGGAGACATTGATATTTATGATGAATACTGGGTCTCAGAAAAGCTGCACCAAGAAGCTCTTTTGGGTAGCAAATCTGACTTCATGGATATTTGGAATGGCTTTGAAGGGGCGCTGATGCGCGATATTTTGGCACCGATCGTTGATGAATACGACTTCATTATTTTAGACTGTGCTCCTAGTTATAATCTACTGACCCGCAGTGGTATTATGGCCAGCAATTACTACATCATGCCTGCTCGACCCGAACCACTTTCTTTAGTGGGAATGCAGCTTTTAGAGCGACGAATTGCAACCATGCGCGAAGCCCATGAGCACGATGAACACAAAATGCTCAGTCAACTACTAGGGATCGTGTTTGTCCTATCGGGTAATACTATGTTTAATCGCTACTATGATCAAGTGATTCAGCGAGTGGCACAAGATTTCAAACCAGAGAAGATCTTCCAAACCCGCATTCCGATGGATGTGAACGTGGCAAGGTCGATCGATACTTTCACTCCAGTAGTGATCGACAACCCTGGTACTGCTGGCTCCAAAGCTTTCATCAAACTCGCTCAGGAGTTTTTACAGAAAGTCTAGTCTTTATTTAACCTATTTTCAGCTTAATCAGCAGGAGCCTCACACCTACCCGCTTCGGGAGGTGTTGAGAGGAATGCGTGCGAGTTGAGGATTCTAGCGCCTACAAGATACAAAGGCACAGCCAGTAGGCGATAGGCGCTGGATGACGAACTGAGCAA